>JBGPQQ010000313.1:0-4878 GCA_041489115.1 Vicinamibacteria bacterium
GCTCCTTGTGGATGCGGGCGAGGGCCACCGGGTAGTCCACCGGCTTCGTCACGTAGTCGTTGGCGCCGAGCGAGAGCGCCTCCACGACGTCTTCGCTGTCCGTCTTCGCGGTCACCATGATCACGGGCAGCGACGCCGGCGAGCGGGTCAGGCGCACCGTCTTCAGGACGTCGAACCCGGTCATCCCCGGCATGATGATGTCGAGGAGCACGAGGTCCACCGGGGAGCGCTTGAGCAGCTCCAGCGCCTCCGGACCGCCGCCGGCGGAGTGCACGCGGACTCCGGGGCGCTCCAGCCGCCGCGTCATGAGGTCGCGGTTCGCGGGGAGGTCGTCCACCACCAGGATCGTGGCCGTCTCGCTCACGGCGCCGCCTTCCGCGCGGCCGGGGGGCCGGCCTCGAGATAGCGAGAGGGCAGCGCGCGCCCGAGCCGCGCCGCGAGCGCGCGCGAGGCCGCGGCCACCGCCTCGAGGTCCGCGCCCGTCTCGATCCCCATCCCGTGCAGCATGTACAGGAGGTCCTCCGTGGCCAGGTTGCCGGACGCGCCCGGCGCGTACGGGCAGCCCCCGAGGCCGCCGGCGGAGCTGTCCACGACGCCCACGCCCTCCTGCAGCGCCGCCAGCACGTTCGCGAGCGCCGTGCCCCGCGTGTCGTGGAAGTGCACGGCCAGGCGATTCGCCGGGATCACCTGCCGCAGCCGTCCCACCACGTCCGTCACCTGTGTCGGCACCGCGACCCCGATGGTATCGCCGATCGAGACCTCGTCGCAGCCGGCGTCCACGAGCCGGCGCGCCACGTCCACGACTCGCTCCGGGTCGACGGCTCCCTCGTAGGGACACCCGAAGCCGGTCGAGACGTATCCGCGCACGCGGAGCCCCTCGCGCTTCGCGTCCCCCAGGAACGCGCCGAAGCGGGCGAAGGACTCGTCGATCGTGGCATTCGTGTTGCGCCGGCTGAAGGTCTCGCTCGCGGCGGTGAACACGGCGATCTCCCTCGCGCCCGCCGCGATCGCCCGCTCGTAGCCGGCGCGGTTCGGCACGAGCACCGGGAGGCGCACCCCGGGCGGCTTCGCCACCCGGCGCAGCACCTCGTCGGACCCCGCCATCTGCGGGACCCACTTCGGCGAGACGAAGGCCCCCACCTCGACGACCGGGAGGCCGGCGGCGACCAGCCGGTCGCAGAAGACGACACGGTCCTCGATCGAGAGGGGGGTGGCCTCGTTCTGCAGGCCGTCGCGGGGGCCGACCTCGACGACCGTGACGCGCCGCGGCAGGGTCACTCGACCTCCACCAGCGCCCGCCCGGGAGCCACCATGTCTCCTTCAGCGACGTGAACCGCCCGTACCACGCCGTCCCTCGGCGCGCGGAGCGCGTTCTCCATCTTCATGGCCTCGACCACGAGGAGCTCGTCGCCCTTCGCCACGCGCTGACCGGGGGCGACCTTCACGGCGGCCACCCGGCCCGGCATCGGGGCCTCGAGCGCGCCGGGGTCGTGCCGGGGCGCGGAGCGGGCGCCCTCGCGCTCCTCCGCGAGGACGTAGGCGACTCCGTCCCAGGCGAGGTGTATCGCCGCGCCGTCGCGGGCCAGGTGGAGCGTCGTGACGTGCGTGCCGTCCCGAACGACGAAGACGTCCGATCCCGCGGGCTCGAGCGCGAAGCGGAAGACGCGGCCCGCCACGCGCGCCTCGAGCGTGCCGCCGCTTTCCCGCACCTGCACGTCGAAGGCCTCGTCGCCGCAGCGGAGGCGCATCAAAGCACCTCCCCCAGGCGCCACGGCCCGAGGCTCGCCCACGGATCCGGCACCGCGCGTCGCGCTCCACCACCGTCGCCCGTTCGGCCCAGGGCGGCGGCCACCGCGGCGACCGCCTCGAGCGGCGGGCACGGATGCGGGGTGAGCTCGGGGAGGTGCTCTTCGATGAAACCGGTGTGCAGCTCGCCCGCCGCGAAAGCGGGGTGCTCGACGATCGCCCGGAGCCGGGCGAGGTTGGTGACGACCCCGAGGACCACCGTGCGCCGGAGCGCGTCGCGCATCCGCTCGATCGTCTCCGGGCGGCCCCGGCCCCACGTGACGATCTTGGACAGCAGCGGATCGTAGTGGACGGTGACCTCCGAGCCCGCGTCGAGCCCCGAGTCCACGCGGATGCCGGGCCCCTCGGGCTCCGAGAGGTGGAGCACGCGGCCCGGGGACGGCAGGTCGTCCCTCTGAGGGTCCTCGGCGTAGAGGCGGCACTCGAGGGCGTGCCCCCGGGCCGCCACGTCCTCCTGCGCGAGAGGCAGGGGGCGGCCCGCCGCCACCTCGAGCTGCAGCCGCACGAGGTCGAGGCCGGTCACCGCCTCCGTGACCGGGTGCTCGACCTGCAGGCGCGTGTTCATCTCCAGGAAGGAGAAGGTCCCGTCGGGCGCGAGCAGGAACTCGACGGTGCCCGCGTTGACGTAGCCCGCCGCGCGGGCCGCCGCGACCCCCGCCGCGCAGAGAGCCTCCCGTTGCGCCGGTGTGAGAGCGGGGCTCGGCGTCTCCTCGACGACCTTCTGGTGGCGCCTCTGAACGGAGCACTCGCGCTCCCCGAGGTGCACGACGCGTCCGTCGCCGTCGGCCATCACCTGGACCTCGACGTGCCGCGGCCGCTCGACGAAGCGCTCGAGCACCATCGCGTCGTCCCCGAACGCGGCCTTCGCCTCGCGGCGCGAGGCGGCGAGCGCCTCGAGGAAGCCGTCCTCGCCCCTCACGACGCGCATGCCCTTGCCCCCGCCGCCGCGGGAGGGCTTCAGCATCAGCGGCCAGCCGACGCGCCGGGCCTCGGCCAGCAACCGGTCGTCCGCCTGCTCGTCGCCGTCGTAGCCGGGGAGGACGGGAACGCCGGCCCCGGCCATGAGCCTCCGCGACGCCTTCTTGTCGCCCATCCTCCGGTGCACGTCGCCGGACGGACCGACGAAGACGAGGCCGGCATCGCGCACCGCGTCGGCGAAGTCGCCGTTCTGGCTCAGGAAGCCGTAACCCGGGTGGACGGCGTCGGCCCCGGCTTCGCGCGCGGCGGCGAGGACCCGGTCGATCGAGAGGTAGGACAGCCGGGCCTCGGCGGGCCCGATCGCCATCGCTTCGTCGGCCTCGCGCACGTGGCGGGAGGTCCGGTCGGCCTCCGAGAAGACCGCGACCGTCGGGATGCCGAGAACGCGGCAGGTGCGGATGACCCGCACCGCGATCTCCCCGCGGTTGGCAACGAGGACCTTGCGAAAGAGCGGCACGCCGCTACTTCAGCACAAGTCCGCTGGCCCGTCACCCCTCTCGCCCCAGCCACCGCAGCGCGAGAACGGTGAGGTCGTCGTACTGCGGCGCGTCGCCGGCGAAGTCCTCCACCCGGCCGAGAAGGCCCTGCACCACGGAGTCCGCGGAGAGGTCCCGGCAGCCGGCCAGGTACGACTCGAGCCGCCGCGCCTGGAACTCCTCCCCACCCGCGCTGCGGGCCTCCACGACGCCGTCGGTGTACAGCACGAGCAGGTCGCCCGGCCGCAGGCGCACGACGCTCTCCCGGTACTCGCGGCCCTCGACCACGCCCAGGGCGGGGTCCACGGGCCCGCCGAGGGCAGCGACCGCCCCGCCCTTCTCGAGGCGGTAGGTCGGGCTGTGGCCGGCGTTGACGTACTCGAGCTCGCCCGTCGCGAGCTCGAGACGCGCCGCGAAGGCGGTCACGAACATCGCGCGCTCGTTGTCGCGCGCGAGCTCCTGGTTCACCCGGCCCATCGCGGCCGCCACCGACTCCGCGCCGGGCGCGATCGCCCGGAAGAGCGTCTTCGTCACCGCCATGAAGAGCGCCGCTCCGACGCCCTTGCCCGAGACGTCGCCCACCAGCAGCCAGACCCGGCCGCCCTCCGCCACCACGTCGTAGAGGTCGCCCCCCACCGAGCGCGCGGGCCGCAGGGCGGCCGCGACGTCGATCTCGGGCCGCTCCGGGAAGGCCCGGGGGAGCATCGCCATCTGGATGTCGTGGGCGAGGTCGAGCTCCCGGTCGAGGAGCCGCCGCCGCGCCGTCTCCTCGGTGAGGGCGAGGTTGCGGATGCGGAGGGCGGCCGCGGAGGCGAGGGCCACCAGCAGCTCCATGTCGTCCTCGCCGAAGGGCTGCGCGCGCCGCTTCGCGCTGAGGACGATCATGCCGGGGCAGCCCTCGCTGTCGAGGAGGGGTGCCGCCACGAGGCTGCGCACGCCCGAGACCACGATGCTCTCGGAGGCGGCGAACCGCTCGTCGAGGCTCGCGTCCGTCACGAGGGCGGCGACGCCCCTGTCGATCACCTCTTCCACGAGGCGCCGCGAGAAGAGGGGCTCGCCCGTCGCCCCGGGCGCCTGCCGGCTGGCCGCGCGCCGGAGCGCGCCCTCGGGGCCACGCAGGAAGATGGCCCCCTCCTCGGGCCGCAGGTGGGTGAAGGCCCGGTCCAGGATGAGGTCGAGCAGCGCCTCGAGCGTGATCGGGGCGGCGAGCGCGCGGTGCACCTCGTTCACGACGCGAAGGCGCCCGGCGAGGCCCACGGCTCCCGCCGGGCCCGGAGCGGCCGCGTCCGCCGAGAGGAGCTGCGCGGCGGGGCGGAGGATCGTGCTCCCGAAGAGACGCTCGTCGTTTCCGCCCACGAGACCGTCGCCCGAGGGGGGGCCGCCATCCCGCGCCCCCTCGAGGATCACGCGGCTCTCGGCGAGGCGGATGACGTCGCCGGGGCGCACCACGGTCGGCTGCCCCACGGGGCGGTCGTTCAGGAAGGTGGTGTTCCTTGAGCCCAGGTCCTCCAGGTACCAGGCGTCGTCCTTCAGGAAGAGCCGCGCGTGCTGGCGCGAGAGGAAGCGGTCGGCGACGACCACGTCCGCCTTCGAGGAGCGCCCGATCACCACCGAGTCC
>JBGPQQ010000314.1:0-4872 GCA_041489115.1 Vicinamibacteria bacterium
GAAGGCGTGCGTTTCACGCAGGCTTACTCCGGCAACGCCGTGTGCGCCCCGTCCCGCAGCGTCCTCATGACGGGGCTGCACCCCGGGCACACGCCGGTCCGTGACAACCTCGAGGTGCAGCCCGAGGGGCAGTGGCCGCTGCCCGCGGCGACGGTGACCGTGGCCGAGCTTCTCAAGCGCCGGGGCTATGTGACCGCCGCGATGGGGAAGTGGGGGCTCGGGCCCCCCGGCTCCGAGGGCGATCCGCTCCGCCAGGGCTTCGACCACTTCTTCGGCTACAACTGCCAGCGCCAGGCGCACAACTACTATCCGACGTATCTCTACGACGACGACCGGAGGCTCCCGCTCGACAACCCGGCGTTCCCGCCTCATCAGAAGCTCCCCGACGGCGCCGACCCGGCCGATCCGAAGAGCTACGCGGCGTACTCCGGAAAGGCCTACGCGCCCGATCGCATCTGGGAGCGCGCCCGCGGGTTCATCCGGGAGAACCGGGACCGGCCGTTCTTCCTCTACCTCCCGACGACAGTGCCGCACCTGGCGCTCCAGGTGCCCGAGGACTCGCTCGCGGAGTACCGGGGCCTCTGGCCCGACCCGCCCTATCGGGGCGACAGCGGCTACCTCCCGCATCCGGCGCCACGGGCCGCCTACGCGGCCATGGTCACCCGCCTGGACCGCGAGGTCGGACGTATCCTCGACCTCGTCCGCGAGCTGGGCCTCGACGACAGGACGATCGTCGTCTTCACGTCGGACAACGGTCCGACCTACGACCGGACCGGCGGCTCGGACTCTGAGTTCTTCCGCTCCGCGGGGCCCCTGCGCGGGCTGAAGGGTTCTCTCTACGAGGGCGGCATCCGCGTGCCCGCGATCGTGAGGTGGAAGGGAAACGTGCCGGCCGGCGTCGTCAGCGATCGCGTGACGGGCTTCGAGGACTGGATGCCCACCCTGCTCGAGCTGGCGGGAGCGAAGGACGCCGTCCCGTCCGCGATCGACGGGGTGAGCTTCGCTCCCACGCTTCTCGGCCAGGCGCAGGAGCCGCGCCCGTTCCTGTATCGCGAGTTCCCGGGGTACGGCGGACAGCAGGCGGTCCGGGTCGGGGACTGGAAGGGCGTGCGGCAGGGCCTCGGGAAGCCGGGCGCTCCTCGCCTCGAGCTCTACGACCTGGAGACCGACGTCGGCGAGGCCCGCGACGTCGCCGCCTCGCACCCCGATGTCCTCGCGCGGCTGGAGGGCCTGATGTCCCGCGAGCACGTCGCCTCCGCGGACTTCCCGCTCGCCGCGATCGACACGCCGGCGCCGCGCTACGTCGCCTCTCGGACGCTCGCCGAGCCGAAAGCCCTGCTCGACGGCGGCGACGAGGCCTGGGCGGCAGCCCAGCGCATCACCTGGGGGCCCGAGGCCATCGCGACGAGCTTCCGGGCGCTCTGGACGGGATCGGGCTTCGCCGTCCGCTTCGACGTCACCGACCCGTCGCCTTGGCACACGCTCACGCAGCGGGACGAGCGCCTCTGGAACGAGGAAGTCGTCGAGCTCTTCCTGGACGTCGGCGCGACCGGCCGCTCGTACGCCGAGCTCGAGTGGAACCCGGTGAACACGGTCGTGGACCTCTGGGTGGACCGCGCGGAGAACCGGTTCGACAAGGGCTGGGATGTCGTGGGCCTCGAGAGCCGCGTCCACCCGCGAAAGGACGCCGCCCGGCGCACCACCGGCTGGACGGCCGTCGCCTACCTGCCGTGGTCGTCTCTCGCGGCCAAGGCGCCGGCGGGCACGGCGCTGCCGCCGAAGGCGGGCGATCGGTGGCGCTTCAACGTCTTCCGCATCGAGCGCCCGGGTGGCCCGAGCGAGCCCGAGAAGGACGCGCAGTACCTGGCCTGGTCGCCCACGGGGCAGCGGAGCTTCCACGTGCCGCAGGCCTTCCGCGAGCTCGAGTTCGAGGGCGGAGCCGGAAGCCCCCGCCCGGGCGCGCCCCGCCGCTGAGCCTCCCGAACCCGATGCTGGCCCCGGTGCTCGGCCTGCTTCTGTTGCCGCCGCCGGCGACGCGAGACGCCGGGGCACGATCCGGGCCCCTCGCCTGCCACGAGGAGAGCCGCGTGGCGATGGGCAGCACCGCTACCGTGCGGGCCTGCGGCCCCGACGCGGAGGCCTTGCCGGCGATCGTCGGCGAGGCACTCGACGAGGTCGATCGCATCGACCGGCTGATGAGCCACTACCGGCGCGACAGCCCGTTGTCGCGGCTGAACCGGGAGGCGGCGGACGGCCCCGTCGCCGTCGAGCCGGAGCTCCTCGACTTCCTCGCCGAGTGCCTGAGGTGGAGCCGCGAGTCGGACGGGGCCTTCGACGTCACCGTGGGCCCGCTCATGAAGGCGTGGGGCTTCTTCCGCGACGAGGGGCGTGTCCCTGGGGAAGAGGAGCTGACACGAACACTCGAAGTGGTGGGCTACCGCCATGTGGTTCTGGACCGAGAAGCCGGCACCGTGCGCTTCGACCGCCCCGGCGTCGAGCTGGACCTCGGCGGCATCGGCAAGGGCTACGCCGTGGATCGCGTCGTCGAGCTGCTCCGCCGCCGCGGCGTCGCTTCCGCCCTCGTCAATCTCGGCGGCAGCAGCGTCTACGGCCTGGGCGCTCCGCCGGGGCGCAAGGCCTGGGAGATCGGGATCCAGGACCCGAGCGGTGCGGGGAAGACCACCCTGACCGTGAGGCTCCGCGATCGCGCGCTCTCCGTCTCCGGCGGCTACGAGCGCTTCTTCGAGAAGGACGGTGTCACCTACTCGCACATCATGGACCCGCGGACGGGCCGCCCCGTCCAGGGAGTGCTCAGCGTGGCGGTCCTCACCGACACCGCCACTGCCGGCGACGCCCTCGACGACATCGCCTTCGTTCAGGGCGTCGACCGGGCCGCGGTCTTCCTGAAACGGCTCCCTGCCACCGAGACTCTCTTCTTCCTGCCGGGGGCGGAGACGAAGTGGAGGCTCCTCCGTGTCCGGGGCTGACGCGAGGGCTGGAGGGTCAGGGGTCTCCCTGACTCCGAGGCTGCACCAGACCGGCCGGCAGACGGATACTATGCGCCGAGGCCGGACGGCGCCGCATCTCCACGGCCGAAAGGAGCACTTATGCGACCGACCAGCGCCATGACCGCCATCTCGCTCGCCTTCGCCCTCGCCGCCGGAGCGGTCACGGCCGCGTCGGCTGCCCCTACCCTGAAGGGCCGAGCCGTGTGGGCCAGCCCGCGAGACGCCGGCACAACCGAGGCGTCGGTCGTGGCCTACGTCGAGCAGCTGGCGAAGGCGCACGTCAACACCCTCGTCATGGAGCTGAAGACCTCCGGGGGGATCTTCTGGCCAAGCGAGCGCTTCGCGCCCGCCGTGGTGGCCGAGTATAAGGCGTTCGATCTCCCCGCCGTGCTCATCCGCGAGTGCCACAAGCGCGACATCGCCTTCCACGTGTGGTTCTTCGACTTCGCCGAGGGGGGCAACTCGTACGTAGCGCAGCAGCACCCCGAGTGGCTGGCCCTGAGCCCAGAGGGCAAGCCGACCACGGCGGAGGTGCTCCGCGGCGGCCCCTACCGGATGGCGTGGATGTGCCCGGCCCGGCGGCCCGGCTACACGGACCAGTGGCTCATCCCGCTCATCAAGGAGTTCGCGGAGCGGTACGACGTGGACGCCATCCACCACGACTACGTGCGCTACCCCGGCGACCTCGCCCCCGACACCTACTGCTTCTGCGACTACTGCCTGGACGAGATCCCGAAGTACGCCTCCTACTATTCGACGACGCACCCCGAGCACCCGCTCCTTGCACCGATGGACCGCCCGCACCTCGAGGCCCATTGGGAACGGAGCCCGAAGGTGCTGCCCCCGAACTGGAAGGAGTACTCGCGCGAGATGAAGAGCCGCCTGCTCCTCGAGGGGAGCTTCTTCCCCGGCGGCAACCGCGACCTGGACTACTTCTTCTACGAGTACCGCGTCCACCACGTGGCCGAGTTCACGCGGCAGGTGGCCGAGGAAGTGCGGAAGGTGAAGCCGCGGATGGAGTTCTCGGCCGCGGTCTTCAAGAACCCCGTGCAGAGCGGGCGCTTCATCGGGCAGGACTGGCGGCGGTTCGCGCCGTGGGTCCAGTACCTCATGCCCATGGACTACCGCAGCCACTACGCGGGGGATTTCGAGACTCACCTCGACCTGCTGGCCGAGAGCATCCAGCAGCAGAAGGTGTGGGCCCGCGACTTCCCGCACCTCTGGATCGGCGTCGCGGCCTACCAGCTCTACGACGAGGAGCGGGAGCCGCTCACCCGGATCCGCAGGCTCGCCCGCGACGGGGGCCCCGTGGGCGACATGCAGGCCGCCTTCGACAAGGTCGCCCCCCGGCTCAAGACCTTTGCGCCCGATCTTCACGGCGCGATCGACGCGTATTTGAAGGACCCGAGGAACCCCGTGGAACTCGCCGGGAAGCTCGACGCTTTCTTCGCGAACGTGCCGGAGGGCTACTACCCGCCGGAGAGGCTCACCCGGACGCTCGAGCGGGTACGCGCCCAGGGGGTCGAGGGCGTCGTGATCTTCTCGACCGGCGGGATCGCCTCGGCTCGCCTGTGGGGGGCCGTCGAGGAGTTCTTCGGCCGGTAGTCAGTTCGCGGTGCGGAGATCGACGGCGGCGTAGGGGCCGAGGGTCGCCAGCGAGAACTCGGTCGCGCCGGCGCCGATCGTGTAGTCCTCGACGGCCACGCGGCCCTCGCCGAAGACAAGCGCCTCGCCCGGCGCCCAGCCTCCGAGGAGGCGGATGCGCAGGCCCTCGATCGGCCGGCCTCCGTAGTTGAGGAGGTGCAGCCGCGCGCGAGAGGCGTCGCGGGCGAGCCGGCCGATCACCGCCTCGCTGCCGTAGAGC
>JBGPQQ010000315.1:0-4867 GCA_041489115.1 Vicinamibacteria bacterium
GGTTCGACCCGAACGCCGCCGCCGTGTCGAGCCGCGCGTACCTCGAGAACCGGGCAAACGTCCTCTCTTCGGGGGGGAAGACGCAGAAGGGGCCGGTGTGGGAGACGGAGGAGAGCTACCGTATGTGCCTCGTCTCGCCGTGGGGCGGGACGTTCCTGCGCGAGCTCGTCCGGCTCGCGCAGGAGACGGGCGTCACGTACTTCACGTGGGACGCGGTGGGGCAGTACGGCTGCGACGCGGCGGGGCACGGCCACGGGACCGAGGCGAACACGCCGGGGGAGCGGCGCGATGCCTACGCGTTCCGCATCGGCCTCCGGCTCGCCGAGATCGCGCGGCGGCTGGGGGAGGAGGTGCCGGGGGCGGTCGTGGATTTCGACGTGACCGAGAGCGGCCGCGCCGTGGGCCTCGCGTTCCTGACCGCCGGGCGCTACTTCCTCGTCAACAACGGCCCCTACTACCAGAACTACGACGTGCCGATCGACCTCCAGAAGGACAACTGGAACCTCTTCTTCCACAAGGGGCCGGCGCGCACCTGGATCATGCGCTCGACCTACGGTTACGACAAGTGGATCCCGTCGGAGCTCTTCCTCACGTACTACTTCCCGGACGACCCCGAGGAGTCGCAGCTGGTCAACGTCGCCTCGCTCATCCTCGGGCACGACGGCATCTGGGGCGATCTCCTCTCGGTGTCGCCCGAGGGCGTCGCGCGCATCGGGAAGATCCTCGGCCTGTGGCGGCAGGTCCGCGACAGCATGGCGGCGGCGCCACCGGTGCGGGTGGGCGCGGTCGGCGGCAGCGGCGAGGTGCACGAGAAGATCGACCACACGACGGGGCGGGGCGCGATCGTCCTCTTCTCGACGGCCACCGGCCGGCAGCGGTACGTCTCGGAGCATCCGGTCGTGGAGCCGTTCTGGGCGACGCCGGGGACGGTTGTGACCCTGGATGCGTTCGGGCACGCGATCGTGGACGTCGCCTTCGAGAAGGCGGGGGCCGCGATCGTGTTCTTCGGGGCGCGGGAGGGTGGGCAGTGAAGGAAGAGAGGAGGGAGAGCATGCAGCGAGAGGCTTGGCTGGCCCTGGCCGTCGCGCTCGTGGCCGTGCCGGGCGCGGCGCAGCCGGCCGGCGCGAACTACGACGAGGCGAAGGTCCCCGCGTACACGCTGCCCGATCCGCTGCGCTTCGTGGATGGCACCCCCGTCCGCGACGCCCGCGACTGGACGGACAGGCGCCGCGCCGAGGTCCGCGGGCTCTTCGAGACGCACGTGTACGGCCGCAGCCCCGGGCCGCCCTCGGCGATGCGCTTCGCCGTCGGGGAGAGCGAGCCGCGTGCCCTCGGCGGGCTCGCCACCCGCCGGCAGGTCCGCGTCCTCCTCGACGGCTCGGAGACCGGCCCCGGCTTCGAGGTCCTCCTCTACGTGCCGAACGCGGCGCCACGTCCCGTCCCCGTTTTCCTCGGCTTGAACTTCCACGGCAACCACGCGGTCCACCCCGACCCCGGCATCCGGCTCTCGAAGGCCTGGATTGGCGACAGCCCCGGCGTCGTCGCCCACCGCGCGACGGACGCCGCGCGGGGGACCGACGCGGCCTCGTGGCCGGTCGAGCGGATCCTCGACCGGGGCTACGCGCTCGCCACCGTCTACTACGGCGACCTCGAGCCCGACCACGCCGACGGGTGGAAGGACGGGGTCCGCGCCCGGCTCGGGCCGGGAGCGACCGGCCGCATCGCGCCCGACGACTGGGGGGCGATCGGCGCCTGGGCCTGGGGCCTCCGGCGGGCGCTCGACTACCTCGCGACCGACCCCGACGTGGACGCGCGCCGCGTCGCGGTGATCGGCCACTCGCGGCTCGGGAAGACGGCCCTCTGGGCCGGCGCGCAGGACGAGCGGTTCGCGATGGTCGTCTCCAACGACTCCGGCGAGGGCGGGGCCGCGCTCGCGCGGCGGCGGTTCGGGGAGACGACGGAGAGCATCACGAAGGCGTTCCCGCACTGGTTCTGCTCTCGCTACCGCGAGTACGCCGGGCGCGAGGACGCGCTGCCCGTGGACCAGCACCTGCTCCTCGCGCTCGTCGCGCCGCGGCCGCTCTACGTCGCGAGCGCGACCGAGGATCTGTGGGCCGACCCGCGGGGCGAGTTCCTCGCCGCGAAGGCGGCCGAGCCCGTCTACCGGCTGCTCGGCCGCGGCGGGCTCGGGGTCGCGGACCTGCCGGTCCCGGACCGGCCGGTGGGGAGCACGATCGGTTATCACCTGCGGCGGGGCGCGCACGCACTCACCGCCTACGACTGGGACCAGTACCTCGGCTTCGCCGACCGCCACCTGCGCTCGCCACGCCCGTGACCCGGGTCCGTCGCGCGCGGGGCTGGATCATCGGATCCGGGGACCTCTCCCGGCGGGAGTGACAGAATCGGCGACTGGCAAGGAGAGAAAGATGACCCGCTTCCGCCCGATCCGTCCGCTCCTGGTGGCCGCGAGAGCGCTCGCGGCCCTGGTTCCCGCCCTCGCGCCGGCGCAGTCGAAGCCGGCCGCGATCGCCGCCCGGGTCGAGGGGCTGCTCAAGCAGCTCAGCCTCGACGAGAAGATCGCCCTCCTCTCGGGTACCGGCTTCGACAGCCGGCCGGTCGAACGGCTGAAGGTCGGCGGCCTGCACATGAGCGACGGCCCGGTCGGCGTGCGCTCCGGCGCCTCGACCGCGTGGCCGTCGAGCATCTCGACCGCGGCCAGCTTCGATCCCGCGCTCGTCGAGCGGATCGGCGCCGCCATCGGCCGGGAGACGAAGGCGAAAGGCAAGAACGTCATCCTCGGCCCGTGCGTGAACATCCACCGCGTGCCCCACACCGGCCGCAACTTCGAGAGCTACGGGGAGGACCCGTACCTCGCCTCGCGCCTGGCCGTCGCCTACATCCGGGGTGTCCAGAAGGAGGGCGTCGTCGCGACCGTCAAGCACTACGCCCTCAACAACCAGGAGATCGAGCGGGACACCATCGACGTGCAGGCCGACGAGCGGACCATGCGCGAAATCTACCTGCCGCACTTCGAGGCGGCGGTGAAGGAGGCGGGCGTCCAGGCCGTCATGTGCTCCTACAACAAGCTCAACGGCCCCTGGGCGTGCGAGAACCCCTGGCTCCTGACCGACGTCCTCAAGAAGGAGTGGGGCTTCCGAGGCCTCGTGATGTCCGACTGGGGCGCCACGCACTCGACTGCGAAGGCCCTCAACGCCGGGCTCGACCTCGAGATGCCGGACGGCAAGTACCTGAACGCGGAGACGGTGAAGAAGGCCCTGGCCGCGGGCGAGCTGAAGGAAGCGGTGATCGACGAGGCCGTGCGCCGCCAGCTGCGCGTCCAGGCGGAGCTCGGCTGGCTCGACAGGCCGCTCGACAAGGGCGCCCTCGACACGCCGGAGCACCGCGCTCTCAACCGCGAGGCCGCGGCCGAGGGCATGGTCCTGCTCAAGAACGACGGCGCGATCCTGCCGCTCGACCGGGCGAAGCTGAAGACGATTGCGGTCCTCGGCCCGAACGCCGCGTTCGCCCGGACGGGCGGCGGCGGCAGCGCGTACGTCAATCCGACCTACGCCGTGACGCCGCTCGACGGCATCAAGGCGAAGGTCGGCGGCGCGGCGAAGGTGGACTACGCGCCGGGGGCGACCTTCGAGGGCGACCTCAAGGCGGTGCCGGCCTCGGCGCTCAAGCCGCCGGCCGGACGCAGCGAGAGGCAGGGCCTGCTCGGCGAGTACTTCGACAACGAGGAGTGGAAGGACCAGCCGTCGCTCGTGCGCGTCGATCCCGTCATCGACTGGGACTGGGGCCCGGGCGGGCCCGAGGGCTGGAACCGTGTCGACCACTTCTCGATCCGGTGGACCGGCACGATCACCGCTCCGGAGACGGGCCTCTACCAGCTCGGCACGTCCAGCGACGACGGCTCGTGGCTCTGGCTCGACGGCCAGCTGCTCGTCGACAACGGCGGCACGCACGGCATGAACATGAAATCGAAGGCGGTCGAGCTGAAGGCCGGCGAGCCGCACCAGATCCGCGTCGACATGAACGAGTTCGGCGGCGGGGCGGGCATGATCCTCGGCTGGCAGAAGGTCGAGGGCGACCCGGTCGACGTCGCGGTCGCGAAGGCGAAGGCCGCGGACGTGGCGCTCGTCTTTGTCGGCCACACCAACAGCATCGAGACCGAGGGCGCCGACCGCGAGAGCCTCGAGCTGCCGAAGAACCAGGTCGAGCTGATCCGCGCCGTGGCGCAGGCCAATCCGCGGACGATCGTCGTCCTCACCACCGGCGCGCCGGTGCTCACCGACAAGTGGCTGGGCGCGGTCCCCGCGCTCGTCGAAGCGTGGTTCGCCGGCTCCGAGACGGGGAACGCCGTGGCCGACGTCCTGTTCGGCGACGTGAACCCCGGCGGCCGGCTGCCGATGACCTGGCCGAAGCGCTGGGAGGATGCCCCCGCCTACGGCAACTACCCCGGGAAGGACGGCAAGGTCGCCTACGCCGAGGGCATCTTCGTCGGCTACCGGCACTACGACACGAAGAAGGTCGAGCCGCAGTTCGCCTTCGGCTACGGCCAGTCCTACACGACCTTCGAGTACGATGGGCTGAAGGTCTCCCCCGTGGCGGGCCGGCCCCGGCAGGTCGAGGTGAGCTTCGGCGTGAAGAACACGGGCGGTCGCGCGGGCGCCGAGGTGGCGCAGGTCTACGTGCACGACGTGGCCTCGCGCCTCCTCCGGCCGGAGCAGGAGCTGAAGGGCTTCCGGCGCGTCGTCCTGAAGCCGGGCGAGAAGGCGCAGGTGAGCCTCGTGCTGGACCAGAGGGCCTTCGCGTTCTTCGACCCCGCGAAGAAGGCGTGGGGAGTGGAGCCCGGCGAGTTCGA
>JBGPQQ010000316.1:0-4865 GCA_041489115.1 Vicinamibacteria bacterium
AGGAGCTGCGCCAGGCGCTCCGGCCCCTCGCTCGTCAGCCGCTCGACCGCGGCGGGATCGCCCAGCTCCCCCGCCACCGCCAGCGTGTCCGCCGCGTGGAGCGCGGGCGAGTCGCCGGGGCCCACCGCGCCGGCGACACCGCCCTGCGCCCACGGGCTGTTCCCGGTGCGGCCCAGCGGGCCCTTGGCCAGCAGGTCCACCCGCCTGCCGCGGAGGCCGAGCGCGACGGAGAGACCCGCGGCGCCGGCGCCGAGGACGACGACGTCGGCTTCGCGGACGGCGTCGGGACGCGGGGTCATCGGCCGGCTCCCCGTCCGACGGCCAGCATCCGCTCGACCGCGCGGCGTGCCCGCTCGGCCACCGCCTCATCGACCTCGACGCGGTGCTCCATCGCCTGGAGCGCGTGCAGGATCTTCGGGAGGGTGATGCGCTTCATGTGCGGGCAGAGGTGGCACGGCCGGAGGAATTCCGTGTGCGGGAACTCGACGGCCACGTTGTCGGCCATCGAGCACTCGGTGACGAGGACGACGCGGGAGGGCCGCGCCGAGCCGAGGTGCCGGATCATGCCCGCGGTCGAGCCGACGTAGTCCGACGCGGCCAGCACGTCCGGCGGGCACTCCGGGTGGGCGAGGACAGCCACGTCCGGGTGCTGGCGACGGAAGGCCCGGATCTCGTCGCCGGTGAAGCGCTCGTGCACCTCGCAGTGGCCCTTCCAGAGGATGACCTCGGTCCTCGTCTTCGACGCCACGTACTTGCCGAGGTACTCGTCGGGCAGGAAGACGACGCGCGGCACGTTCAGCGACTCGACCACCTCGATCGCGTTCGCCGAGGTGCAGCAGACGTCGGACTCGGCCTTGACCTCGGCCGACGTGTTCACGTACGTGACCACCGGCGCGTCGGGGTACCGCTCGCGCAGGAGGCGCACGTCGGCGGCGGTGATCGAGGCGGCGAGCGAGCAGCCCGCCTCCAGGTCCGGCATGAGGACGGTCTTCTCCGGGCTCAGGATCTTCGCCGTCTCGGCCATGAAGTGGACGCCCGCCATCACGATCACGTCGGCGTCGGTCCGGGCCGCCTTCTGGGCGAGGGCCAGCGAGTCGCCGGTGATGTCGGCGACGCCGTGGAAGATCTCCGGGACCTGGTAGTTGTGGGCGAGGACGACGGCGTTCCGCTTCGCCTTCCACTCGCGGATGGCGTCGACGTACGGCGCGTGGACGGGCCACTCCATCTCGGGTACCACGCGGCGCACGCGCTCGAAGACGGCGGCGGTGCGGCGGGCGACCTCGGGCGTCCACCGCGGCTCGGCCGTCCGGCGGGGCTCCCCGCCCACGGGGACGAGGGGCATCGTCGTCATCGGTCTCCTCCTCGCCTGGCTCCTGTTATACTCGCTGTGAGCATAATAAAGGTCAAAGAACAGGACAGCTCAGCTGCCCTGTACTGCTAATATGCTACTTCAGAGCATAAAAGTCAAGACGGCCGTTCTCCACCCTCCCGTCCTCGCCTCAGTACGCCGATCCCCGGTGCGAAGCCGCGATCATGGAGACGACCTTCCGGCTCTCGTCGATCTCGTAGAAGAACCGCCACACACCGATCCGGTAGCGCCACGTCGGGGGGGCATAGCCTTTCAACTTCCGGATACTCGGGCCGAAATGGGGGTGGGCGACCAGTTGTGGGTAGACCACGGCTCGAAGTTTCGCTACCACCGCGGGCTGTCCGGACTTCGTGATCTCCTGCAGGTCTCTCTGGAACTGCTCGGTCTCGAGGACGCGGTACTCAGCCAACGAAGCGGCCCTGGCCCTTCTTCGCCTGCCGGGAGCCCCGGCGCAGGCGCGCCAGGAGCTTCTCATTGCCGAGGATCTCGGCCATCTCGGCGTCGCCGGCGAACTGTTGCTCCCGGATCCGTCCGAGGGCGGCCGTTTCGATGAGGTTCGACAGGGGGCGGTTCTCCGCTTCCGCGGCCTCCCGCAGCTCCCGGTAGGCCTCCTCGTCGAGCCGCAGCGTCACCGTTCGTGTGGCCATGTGTTCCTCCGTATTCTTCTGTATTCTACCCCCGGAGGGGAGACAGGGCTATCTGGAAGGCTTCGCCGGCAGGCCCACGCCCGGGGCGCGGCGCTCGCGGAGCACCTCGCGGCGGAAGCGGAAGAGCTCCGCGGGACGGCCCACGGTCCCGGGCTCGACGACCCCCGTTCCCTCGACGAGGCCGCCCTTCTCGACCAGGCGCCGGAAGTTCTGCTTGTGAAGCCGGGCGCCGGCGAGGGCCTCCACGACCCGCTGCAGCCGCAGCAGCGTGAACGTGGCCGGCAGCAGCTCGAACACGACGGGGCGGTACTTCAGCTTCCCGCGCAGGCGCCCGAGGGCGGTGGCCAGGAGACGGCGGTGGTCGAGGGCCATCGGCTCTCCGAGAGGCGGCAGGGCGCCCGCGGGGGCTTCCTCCCGGTCGCGCCAGGACTCGCCGACGAGCCCCGCCCCGTAGAGGAGCTCGTAGCGCTCCAGCACCCGCACGGGGTCGAAGGCCGCCCCGCGGAGGCCGAACGTGATGTCGGCCCTCTCACGGCGGGTCCGCCGGCCCTCGGCGTCCCTCGCCTCCCCCACCCAGCGCGTGAGCGCGGGGGCGATCACCTTCTCAAGGAGCGCCGGCTGCCCCGCGCGGGCGTCCTCCCAGGGCAGGAGCTCGTAGAAGCCCCGCCACCGCGCCCGGCCCGCGCCGGACACCCGCCCTTCACGGACGAGGGCGAGGTACGCGATCGAGACCATGCGGGGCCCGCCCGCGCGCTCGCGCGGGTCGCGGTTCCGGTCGGCGAAGGTGTAGAGCTGCTCGACGTAGCCCAGCTCGAGCCCTGTCTGCTCGCGAACCCAGGAGCGCAGCCCCAGCTCGAGCGTGCGGTGGCCGGCGGGGTCGAGAGGGCCGAAGGGCAGCGCCGGCTCGTGCGCGCCGCGGCCGGCCATGCCGTGGTCGGAGCGCTCCACGGTGAGCAGACGAGGCTCCTCGTCGGTCACGGCGGCGATGACCGCGTCCAGTCCGACGACGATCGCGGGGGCCACGGTGCGATGCTCCGGGCTGATTGTACGGTCAAAGAGAAAGGGGCGCCCCCGCGCGAGCGGGAGCGCCCCCCTTCGGCCGGCGCCGCCCACAGCGGCGCCCGCGGACGTCCTAGAACGAGAACTTCGCGGACAGCGTCAGCGAGCGGTTCCCCCAGTTGTTGAGGTTCTTCCCGAAGTCCGTGCTGTTCATGTTGGCCACGGGGTTGCCGAAGCTGTCCTCGTTGAACACGTTCAGCGCATCCACTCGCAGCGTCAGCCGGTACCGGGACACGTCGAACCTCTTGAGCAGGCTCAGGTCGCTGTTCCAGAAGCCGACCCCCCGCTCCACGTTGCGCAGCCCGTTGCCGTTGCCGAGGCTGTAGAGCAGCGGCCGCCCGTTCGAGCCCAGCGGCACCGTGTAGGCGCCGTTGTTCGTGAACTCCCTATGGCCGTCGTCCCAGTCCAGCGTGCCCGTGCCTACGTTCGGCCGGTCGCCGCCCGAGCCGTTGCCGTTCGTGTCGATGCCGGTCTGAACCGTGAACGGCTGGCCCGACTGGAACTGCGTCACGCCGGCGAGCTGCCAACCCCCGAGGATCTGTTTCAGGATGCCCGACTTGAAGCTCGGGATCTCCCACACGTAGTTGGCCACGAAGCGGTGCGGGCGGTCGAAGACGGACAGCGACCACTCGGCCCCGAGGTTCGCGAAGTCCTGCGGGATCTGCGGCGAAGACGCCGTGATGGCCGCGACGCCGAGCGACTCGTCGTTGTCGCTCTTCAGTCGGCTGAGCGTGTATGACGCGCCGAACTGGAGCCCGTGCGAGAACTTCTTGTTGAGCGACACGTAGCCGGCGTGGTACTGCGACTTCGAGTAGGCGTCCTCGCTGCCGATGATCACGCGCTGCCCGTACTGCGGGAAGAGCCGGCGGGCCTGGACACTCGGGATGGACGCGGGATTGCCCGTCGTGCGGACGGTCTCCGCCTGCGCCGGGGTCAGCACCGCGTAGTTGGCCTGGAGCTGGTTGATGCCGTGGCGGCCGGTCGAACCGGTGTAGCCGATCTCGAACACGTAGTCGCGGAAGAACTCCCTCTGGACCGAGAAGCTGTAGAAGTGGCTCATCGGGTTCTGCATCCCCTCGGGCGAGTTCACGAAGGTGGCGAGGGGGTTGAAGACCGCCGCACCCGTGGTGGGGAGCACCGCCGGGTACTGGTCCACCACGTTGAACGTCTGGCCCACCACCACGCGCGGGTAGTTGGACGCGTTCACGGTCAGGATGTTGTAGAAGAGCACGTCGTAGCCGATGCCGTAACCGCCGCGCACGACCGTCCTCCCGTCCCCAAAGAGGCCACTCCCGCCGCTGGGGCTCCAGGCGAAGCCCACCCGGGGCGCCCAGTTGTTCGTGTCCTTCTTCGTGGGACCCGGCACCATGGCCACCTGCACCTCGGCGTCGGTGGCCCCGAAGAAGCCGAACGGCGCGTCCGAGATCTCGTAGCGCAGCCCGAGGTTCAGGACGAGGTCGGGCGTCACGCGGAAGTCGTCCTGCGCGAACAGGAAGATCTGCCACTGCTTCGCGTCGAAGCTGGCCGTCTGCAGGGCCTGGGCGAAGCTCGTGGCGGTGTTGTTCATGAAGGACTCGAGGTTGGAGAAGGTGTAGGTGCCCTTGCTGTCGAAGGCCGCCGTGTTGTTGAGGATCACGCGACGCACGTCCGCCCCGACCTTGAAGTTGTGGCGGCCGGTCGCGTAGCTCACCACGTCCTGGAACTGCCAGCTCTTCTGCAGGCGCCCCTGGGGGAAGTTGGCGAGGCCCCCGACCGTGAAGAGCCCCCCGATGCCGGTGGTCGGCGTGGTG
>JBGPQQ010000317.1:0-4853 GCA_041489115.1 Vicinamibacteria bacterium
ATCCGCCGACCGTCCGGCGCCATCGCCCAGGTCGTGGAGGTCTGGCGCGACATCTCCGAGCGTCGCGCGGCCGAGGCGCGGCTGGCCGAGTCCCACCGACTCGCCTCGCTGGGCATGCTGGCCTCGGGGTTCTCGCACGAGCTGAACACGCCGCTCGCCACGGTACTCGCCTGCGTGGAAGGGATCCAGCGCACGGCGCAGGCGGGCGACGGGAACGAGACGGCACCGTGGCGCCGGGTCGAGGAGAGCGCAAAGGTCGCCCGCGAGCAGCTCCTCCGGTGCCGGGGCATCACCCAGCACTTCCTGCGCCTCTCGAGAGGCCAGGGCTCGCCGGGGGACCTCGTGGACCTCGCGCCGACCCTCGCCGCGGTGGCCCAGCTCATCGAGCCCACGGCCCGCGCCCACTCGGTGGCGGTGCAGGTGGATCCGGTCGAAGGGCAGCTCCGCGTCCGGGTCAACGAGGCGGAGCTCCAGCAGGTGCTGCTCAACCTCTCGCTGAACGCCGTCCAGGCGTGCGAGAACGGCGGCCGGGTCGTCCTCGGGGCCTCCGGGGACGATCCCATCCGCATCCGCGTCGCGGACGACGGGTGCGGCATCCCGCCGGAGGTCCAGACGCGGATCTTCGAGCCGTTCTTCAGCGCCCGGCGCGGCGGGACGGGGCTCGGGCTCTTTCTGTCCCTGGACTTCGTCCGGCACTGGGGCGGCGACATCGAGGTCCGGAGCACGCCGGGGTCGGGATCCACCTTCGAGGTGGTGCTGCCCCCGGCGGGACGCGCCACGCCCTTGCGGGTCATCCAGTGAAGCCGACCCCGACGCTCCTTCTCGTCGACGACGACCCGACCTTCCGCCGGGTGATGGCCGGCGAGCTCGAGCGCCTGGGCTTCGAGATCACCGGGGCCGGCTCGGGAGAGGAGGCCATCCAGGCGGCGGCGAAGCTGGAGCCCCAGGTGGTGCTGCTCGACCTGCAGCTGCCCGACATGGACGGCCTCCAGGTCCTGCAGGCCATCCGCGAGAAGAGCCCCGGGTCCGAGGTCATCATGCTGACGGGCCACGGCTCGTTCGACACGGCCATCGAGGCGATCCGCATGGGAGCCTTCGACTACGTGGCCAAGCCGTGCCCGCTCGACGAGCTCGAGGTGCGCATCCAGAGGGCGCTCGAGCGGCGCGCCCTGCAGCAGCGCGCGAGCCTCCTCGAGCGGGGGCTCACGCCGCCGGATCCCGGCGCCTCCTTCATCGGGACGAGCCCCGAGTTCCGACGAACCCTGAGCCTGATCGAGCGGGTGGCGGCGAGCGACTCGACGGTCCTCATCTGCGGCGAGACCGGCACGGGCAAGGAGATGGCGGCCCGGCTGCTCCACGCGCGCAGCCCCCGGCGGAGCCGGCCCTTCGTGGTGGTCGACTGCGCCGCCCTCCAGGAGGAGCTGCTCCAGAGCGAGCTGTTCGGCCACGAGCGCGGGGCGTTCACCGGCGCGGACCGGGCCAAGCCCGGCCTCTTCGAGGTGGCGAACGGCGGCACCATCTTCCTCGACGAGATCGGGGAAGTGAGTCAGGCCACCCAGGTCAAGCTGCTCAGGGTCCTCGACACCTCGACCTTCCGCCACGTCGGGGGGACGACGGAGATCAAGGTGGACGCGCGCGTGGTCGTGGCCACGAACCGGGCCCTGGCGACCCTGGCCCGCCAGCGGCTGTTCCGCGAGGACCTGTACTATCGGCTGAGCACGATCACCGTCGAGCTGCCGCCGCTGCGGCAGCGCGCGGGAGACGTGGAGCTGCTGGCCGAGCACTTCGTCGCCCGCCTGAACGAGCGCTACGGGTTCTCCCGCCGGCTGGGGCCCGAGGCGATGGCGCTCTTTCGGCGCTACGACTGGCCCGGGAACGTCCGGGAGCTCCTGCACGTGGTCGAGTCGGCGGCGGTGGTGTGCGAGGGGGCCGAGATTCTCCCCCACCACCTGCCGGCGGCGCTGCGGGGTCCGGTGGCGCCGTCGCCTCCGGGACCGGAAGCCGTGGAGTCCCTGCCCACTCTGCAGGAGGCGGAGCGGGCGCACATCGAGCGCGCGCTGCGTGCGACCGGTGGCCACCGGGGCAACGCCGCGAGGATCCTGGGGATCAGCGAGCGCAGCCTCTACCGCAAGCTCGAGGAGTATCGCCTGTCCTGAGACGGAGCGGATTTGAGGCATCGGATCCGCGGGCGGCCTCGACGCTTACTTCACCGCGTACTCGTCACGGGGGAAGAGATCGTGGTTCGGCAGGACCGCCGGCGCGGGGCCGGCGGGGCGCAGCTTGCGGACAGCGTCGAGCACGTCCTTCGTCCGCGGCGCTCCCAGGTAGGGCTCGGAGGTGGCCACCCGCGCCACCCACGCCTCGGGCTCGAACGGGATCGGCGTAAGGCTGCCGATCAGGACGTCGCCACCGTCCGCCTCCAGCACGTGCGGGAAGACGGCCCGGAAGCTCGCGGCCACCCGAGGCGTCGGCGCCCACGTGCACATCACGCCGCCCGGCTTCAGCCGGCGCGACGCCGCCGCGAAGAACTCGACCGAGTAGAGGTTGCCGCTGCCCGCGGTCTCGGGCCAAGTGGCGTCGGTTTCGATGAGGTCGTACCTCGCCTCCCCCGCCTCGAGAGCCTTCCTGCCGTCCTCGATGCGGATCCTCAGGCGGGGGTCCTCGAGCAGGTGCCGCGTGTCGGTCACGTCCACGAACCCGACGAGCCGCCACAGGATCTTCGGCTGCGGGGCGGCGATCTCGAACACCGTCAGCGAGCGCGTCTCGGGGCGCCAGGCCGCCGCCCAGGCCGTGTCGCCCGAGCCGAGGCCCACCACGGCGACGTCCACGGGCGCGGGGTGCACCGTCGCCGGCATCGCGCCGAGCAGGGTGTGGCCGCTGCCGTAGGGCAGCCAGCTGTTGCCCTTGCCGTTGACCGACAGCCTCCACCCGCCCTCGTCCGGCGTCAGGGCCACGACGCTCGTCGCGTCCTCCTCGAAGAAGACGAGCGGCACGCTCGCGGCGACCCCGTGGAGCCGCCGCCAGAGCCGGTCCGAGCCGGGCAGCGCCACGGCCAGGAGCGCGAGCAGGGCGGCGAGCGCCGCGAACCCCCGGCCGTAGTACCTCAGGCCCACGAGGGCGAAGACGACGCCGCATCCGAGGAGAAGCCGCATCGTCCCCGGTGTGCCCAGGTGGGCGAGGCACAGGAGGCCCACCAGCAGGCTCCCGGCGGTGCAGCCCGCGATGTTGGCGGCCTGCAGCGCTCCGACCTTGCGGCCGCTCGTGGCCGGGTCGTCGTGCACGGCCCGCTGCAGGACGGGAAAGGAGAGCCCCATCAGGACGGTGGGCAGGAGGAAGAGAACGAGGGGGAGAACGACGTAAAGCCGCACTACGTGCGTCGGGTCCGACTCGTGGCCGAAAGGGAAGAACTCGTAGGCCGCCCAGTACTCGACGTACCAATTGTAGAACGGGAGATCCGGCGGCAGGGTGACGATCACGGCCACCACGACCGCGGAGAGGGTCACGAGCGCGCACTGGACGAGCAGGAAGGCCCGCAGCGGCCGCCGGAGGCGCGCGACATGCGGCGCGCCGGCCAGGCTTCCCACCGCCGACCCGAGAAGGTAGACGGCGAGAACGGTTCCGAAGGTGAAGGCGGTGGACTTCACCGCCACGTCCATGACCCGGAACCAGACGATCTCCAGCGAGAGGGCCGTGAAACCCGACAGCGCGTAGAGCGCGAGCCAGAGGCCGATCGGGTGGTGGCCCGGAGCTTCGATCGACGCCGCCGTCGCGACCGTCGCCTCCTCAACCCGCCCCGCTGCGGGCGCGACCGAGCCCTGAGTGCGGCTCGCCCGGAGCCACGCCAGCGTCAGCGCGCCGCCTCCGGCGACCAGGTTGGCCGCCGCGGCCACGAGGACGGTGCCCCGGATCCCGCCCCAGGGCAGCAGGACCCAGGGCGCGGACAGGGCGCCCGCGGCGGCGCCGAGCACGTTGACGCCGTACAGCCAGCCGATCCGGCGGCCCGCCCCCTCCACGTCGGTCACGAGGGCCCGCACGAGGAAGGGCAGGGACATCCCCATGAGCACCGTGGGCGGCAGAAGCGCCGCGAGGTGCAGGAGGCCCGCCTGCCACGAGGGGCTCGGCAGGTGGACGGCGTAGGGATAGAGCCAGTCGTAGTAGATCCAGGTGCTCGCCGCGCCGAAGGCGGAGATGCCGAGCTCGAGCGCGGCGAAGGCGGCGAGGGCCCGCCCCCCGCCGAGCCGGGTGCTGAGCCGGCCGCCGAGGTGACTGCCGATGCCGAGGCCGGCCATGAACGCGGCGACGATCATGGCGACGGAATAGAGGCCGACCCCGCTGTGCAGCGCCAGCAGGCGCTGCCAGGCCACCTGGTAGACGAGGGCGGCGGCGCCGCTCAGGAAGAAGAGGAGGCCGGCGAGGACGACCGCCGGCGTGTCACGCCTCATGGATGGAGACCCTGGTTGCCCATGCAGAACGGGCTAGGCTAAGGCCCCGGCGCGGGGCCGGTCAAGCGAGGCGCCGGGCGAGATGCAGGAGCGCGGCCACGAGCCACCACAGGCCCACCAGCCGGAAGAGCCAGAGAACCCAGAGGGCCCCCAGGAGCGCCTGGATGTGGACCGGGAACGGCAGCCGGCCTCTCGGCCCCTCCGCCGGTCCCCTGAGAGGCGCGACCCAGCCCAGGGGCAGGACGGTGAGCGCGATGCCGAGCCGGAAGAAGGCCACCGCGTCCGCCGGCTCGAGCCACGCGGGCCGGCCGAGAGAGGCGGCGACGGCCAAGTCGAGGAAGAGCTCCAGTGTGCCGAGGATGCCGACGGCGAGGATGCGGGCTCGCCCAACCGCCCAGCCCAGCGTCCGGG
>JBGPQQ010000318.1:0-4848 GCA_041489115.1 Vicinamibacteria bacterium
CGGGACCGGTGACGGTGCCCATCCCGGGAGTGACCGTCGAGCAGGGGGGCAGCTTCGCGCTCAAGGCCTCGGCCGGCCCCGCCTTCGCGGGCGGCGTCGCGTTCTACGTGACGGACGGCCTCGGCCTCGAAGTCCGCTACGACCGCGCCGACCTCACCGTCGAGACGCAGGCCTCGACCTACACCGTCCACGTGGGCCTGCCCGCGCCGCTCGACCCGGTGGTGGCCGACCTCGCCCTCACGGGGGGCACGGCCGACTTGAAAGCGGCGGCGCCCTTCTCGCTGAACCTGAAGCTCCGCACCCCGGGCCGCGTGAAGCTCACCGCCTCCGGCGGCGTGAGCCGCCTCGGGGACCTCCAGTTCCAGGTCCAGCAGACGATCGGCCTCGGCGTGATCGCGTTCAACGTCGACCAGGGCAACATCCAGGTCGGGACGATCGGGGTCAAGGCGACCGCCGCCGCGGGAACCGGCGGCACCTGGGGAGGCAACCTCGGCCTGGGCCTGCAGATCCCGATCGGCGAGCGCGGCGCGCTCGTGCTCGAGGGACGCGGGTTCTACTTCCCGAAGCGCACGGTGACGTGGGAGCCGGTCGTCGATCGGACGCTCAGCGCGATCGAGCAGCTGCTGCTCGACCGCGTCCTGGACCAGGCGCTGAAAGGCGCGCTGCCGACCGTCGAGTTCGAGCCGTGGTGGGTGCAGGCCACGGTGGGCTTCGCTATCCGCTTCTGACGCGCGGCCCCGGGCACGGTCGAAGGGTTGGCCTCCATGATATGAAAACCGCACGGAGGCCGGCATGAGCGAGTCGAGATCGCGGCGGGCGTTCCTCCAGGCGACGGCGGCGGCGGCCGCGGGCACCCAGGCGACGGCGGCGGCGGCCGCGGGCACCGCGGCGACGGCGGCGGCGGCCGCGGGCACCGCTGCGACGGCGGCGGCGACGGAGCCGAAGCCGGGAAGAGCCACCCTCTCTTCTTTTCTTCCGGTCGTTCGCCCTCCGGACCGGGTTTTCGCCCACGTCGAAGGCGACCGTCTGACGCTCGGGAAGCGTGCGCCCGGCGAGTGGGCGAACGGGGGCGTACGCGTGGAGACGACCATGGCCGCCGACCGCCTGGCCGTGCGCGCGGCGAGCGACCTCCCGCTCCGGCGGCTGCACCTGCGCTGGAGCGTCGCCGTCCCGCCGGGCCTGCGCTTCCTCGGCGACCACTGGGAGCGCGGCTACGGCGACCTCGAGTGGCGGGGCGTCGTGCCGGAGCGGCCGATGCCCTGGTTCTTCCTGGCCCACGACGGCCGGCGCACGCACGGCTACGGCGTGCGCACGGGCGCCTTCGCCCTCGCCCACTGGCAGGTGGACGCCGAGGGCGTGAGCCTCTGGCTCGACGTCCGTTGCGGTGGCCGCGGCGTCGAGCGGAAAGGCCGAACCCTCGAGGCGGCGACCGTGGTCGCCCGCGAAGGCCGCGACGGCGAGTCGGCCTTCGCCGCGGCCAGGGCCTTCTGCTCAGTGCTGCACGACCGACCGCTGATGCCGGCCTCCCCCGTCTACGGCGGCAACAGCTGGTACAGCGCCTACGACCGCATCGACGCCGACCTCGTCCGCGCGATGACCGACGACGTGGTCGCGCTCTCGCCGGGCGGCGACAACCGGCCGTTCGCGGTGATCGACTCCGGCTGGCAGGCCTCGATCGGCCTCCACGCCGCCGCGGGCGGCCCCTGGCGCGAGCCGAACCGCCTCTTCCCCCCGATGGCGAGGTTGTCGGAGGAGATCCGGTCGAGGGGCGCGCGCCCGGGCATCTGGGTGCGGCCGCTCGTGACCGTGGACCGCGTCCCCGACGCCTGGACCCTTCCCGTTTCGCGCTTCAAGGGCGACTACCCCGGCGTCGTCCTCGACCCGAGCGTGCCCGAGGTGCTCGCGCTCGTCCGCGAGGACGTGGCGCGCCTCGCCCGCGAGTGGCGGTACGACCTCGTGAAGCACGACTTCACGACGTACGACCTCTTCGGCCGCTGGGGCTTCGAGATGGGCCCGAGCATGACGGCCGACGGCTGGTCGTTCGCCGACCGGGGCCGCACCTCGGCCGAGATCGTGCGCGCGCTCTACGCCGCGATCCGCGAGGCGGCCGGCCCGGCCGTGGTGATCGGCTGCAACACGATCGGCCACCTCGGGGCCGGCCTCTTCGAGCTGCAGCGCACGGGCGACGACACGAGCGGGCGCGAGTGGGAGCGCACCCGGAAGATGGGCGTCAACACGATGGCCTTCCGGTTGCCGCAGCACGGTGCTTTCTTCGCGGCCGACGCCGACTGCGCCCCGATCACGAAGGCGCTGCCGTGGCCGCTGGCGGAGCGCTGGCTGCGGCTCGTGGCCGCGAGCGGCACGCCGCTCTTCCTCTCGCACACGCGGGAAGCGCTGGGCCCGGAGCAGAAGGCCGCGGCGCGCGCGGCGTTCGCGCTCGCCGCCGTCCCGCAGCCGCCGGCCGAGCCGCTCGACTGGCTCGAGACGACCTGCCCGCGGCGTTGGCGTCTCGGGGGCCACGAGGTCGCGTTCGAGTGGACGGGCGAGGGCGGAGTGGACGTGGCCTGACGGGGATCGAGAGGGCGCTTTTCTCCATTGACCACCACCCCGTCGGGGACGAGACTGACAGAGGGTCGTTCAGGACGCGGGGACGCGCCCTCTCTCGCCTGAGGTGGCCATGACGGACGAAGGCGACGTCTACCGGCGCCTGCAGAAGCACCTCGATGCCCTGCCGGTCGCCTACCCGGCGACGGAGTCCGGCGTCGAGCTGCGCATCCTGAAACGCCTGTTCACGCCGGACGAGGCCGAGGTGGCGCTCGCCCTGAGCGCGACCCCGGAGCCGATCGAGAGGATCCAGCGGCGCCTGCCCGGCCGCGCAACGGACGAGCTCGAGCGGATCCTCGACCGCATGGTGGAGAAGGGCTCGATCTTCGGCGGCCGCATGCTCGCCCGCGGCGGGAGGAAACGCTACTCACGGGCCCCGCTCGCCATCGGTATGTACGAGGCGCAGGTGGACCGGCTGACGAAGGAGATGCAGCAGGACTTCGAGCAGTACTCCCGCGAGGGGTTCGCCGCGGCGCTGCTGACCGGGAAGACGAAGCAGATGCGGACGATTCCGGTGAACGCCAGCTTCGTCCCCGACCGACTGGTCGGGCGCTACGACGACGCCCGCGGGATGATCGCGGAGGGGGCCGGACCCTGGGCGGCGCGAAACTGCGTCTGCCGCCAGGGCAAGGACCTGCTCGGAGAGCCGTGCCGGCAGACCGAGGCCCGGAGGGTCTGCCTCATGATCGGCGACATCGCCCGGGCTTCGGTCGCTTCAGGGGACGGCCAGGCGCTCACCCGGGAGGAGGCGCTCGCCCTCCTGGACCAGGCCGAGCGCGAGGGGATGGTCCTTCAGCCCTCGAACGCCCGGGACCCGGTCTTCATCTGCTTCTGCTGCGGCTGCTGCTGCGGGATGCTGCAGGCCGCCAAGCGGTTCCCCCGTCCCGCCGAGTACCTGCAGTCCAACTACCACGCCGTGGTGGACACCGAGTTGTGCACGGAGTGCGAGACCTGTCGCTCACGCTGCCCGATGGAAGCGCTCCTTTCCGCGGACGGCGCGACGGCGGTGGACCTCGACCGCTGCATCGGCTGCGGCGCGTGCGTCGGCACCTGCCCGACGGGCGCCATGAACCTGCGGCCGAAGGCGCGGGAGACCGTCCCACCGAAGGACCTGAAGGCGCTCTACGGGAAGATCATGACCGAGCGCTTCGGCGTGCTCGGGGCGGCGAAGAGGATCGGCAAGGCTCTGCTGGGCCGCCAGATCTGACGGGGGAGGGCGGGCGGCTCAGTCCGCCAGCCGCTTCTCGATCCACTCGCGGTTGCGCACCGCCGAGTCGAAGGGGTTGCGGTCCTCGGGCTCGTCCTCCCACGAGTACCAGCCGCCGTACTTCACGTCCCGGAGCGCCGCGAGGCACCCGGCCACGTCGGCGGTGCCCTCGCCGAGGAGGCAGGTCTCGTGCTTCCCTGCCGCCTTCACGTCCTTGACGTGCGTGTGCCGGACGAAGGGGGCGCAGGCCTTGATCACGGCTGGGCCGGAAACCCCCTGGGTCCCGAGACAGCCCATGTCGATGCAGACGCCGAGCCAGTCGTTGCCCCCGCCGATCTTCGCGAGGATCTCGCCGGCGCTCTTCTCGGGGTGGTTCTCGATGTTGAAGCGGATGCCGTGCTCGCGGCAGAGGGCGGTCGCCTGCTCCGGCGTGTTCTCGCGCAGGCCGCCGTCGACGTGCGGGATGCCAAGCCACTGGCAGATCCGGAGCGTCTCGCGGCGCAACCCCCCGGCGTAGGCGACGGCCGTGAGGCCGTGCTCGTCGAGGATCCGCTTCCAGAGCCGTGCCTTCGCCTCGTCGAGCGACTCGGGGGCGGCGTGGGCCTCCCAGACCTCGACCGCCTTGAACCCCGCGGCCGAGATCTCCTTGCAGATGGCCCGCCAGGCCGCCTCGTCGGTGGCGGCGATCGTCTTGTTGTGCTGGTCTATCCAGTGGCTCAGCTCGTAGCGGTAGCCACTCACGCGAGCCACGAGGTTGGCCGTGTTGAAGGCGGCGTTCTTCGCCGGTGTCGCAGCGCTCGCGAGAAGGTCTCGCGGGGCGAGAGCGATGGCTGCCCCTGCGCCGGTCGCCGCAAGGAACGCGCGACGCGTGAGTGAAGAAGGCGGCTGGCTGGATCGAGCGGACATCGGACCCTCCCGGAAGCCCGTATTCTCTCTCAACCGGGGGGCGCCGGGGTCAGGGCCCGACCGAGAGGGCGGTGGTGCGCGTCTCGGCGTCCCGGCCGTCCGTGAGCGTCACGCGGAGCTCGTAGGCAGGC
>JBGPQQ010000319.1:0-4843 GCA_041489115.1 Vicinamibacteria bacterium
CCGAGGGGCCGGGCGCCGGGCAGGAGCGACACCTCGGCGTCGATCATCGACGTCGCCCGCAGGGTGCCGGGCCGGGCCAGCACCTCGCCGCGGGCGAGCCCCCCGACCTCGCCGGCCAGGTTCACGGCCGTGCGGGTCCCAGCGGCTGCTCGCCCGACCGCCTCGCCGTGGACCTGCAGGCCGCGGACCCGCGCCCGCCGGCCCGAGGGCAGCGCCTCGACCTCCTCGCCCGTCTCGAGGTGGCCGGCGACCAGCGTCCCCGTGACCACCGTGCCGAAGCCCTTCATCGAGAAGACCCGGTCGATCGGCAGCCGCAGCAGCCCCTCCGACGGGCGCTCGGGGGACTCCCGCGCGAGGGCCAGGAGGGCCTCGCGCAGCGCGGGGAGGCCTTCGCCGGTCCGGGCGGACACGCGGACGACGGGCCGGCCCTCGAGGAACGAGCCGGCCACGAGCTCGCGCGTCTCGAGCTCGGCGAGCGCCTGGGTGTCCGCGTCGGCCAGGTCGCACTTCGTGAGGACGACGAGGCCGCGGGGCACGCCGAGGAGGCGGCAGATGTGGAAGTGCTCGCGCGTCTGCGGCATCACCGACTCGTCGGCCGCCACCACGAGCGCCACCGCGTCGATGCCGTGGGCCCCGGCGAGCATGTGCCGCACGAACCGCTCGTGGCCCGGCACGTCCACGAAGGAGGCCACGAATCCCCCCCCCAGCTCCGCGTGAGCGAAGCCGAGGTCGATCGTGATGCCCCGCTCCTTCTCCTCCTTGAGGCGGTCGGGGTCGGTGCCGGTGAGCGCGCGCACGAGGGCGCTCTTGCCGTGGTCGATGTGGCCGGCCGTCCCGACGATGAAGGAGCGCAGGAGAGCGTCAGTCCTCGCGGGTGGTGGTCACCCCGAAGACCGACTCCGCGGTCTTGTGCAGCTTGGCGGCGAGGGCGAGCCGGGCCTCCTTCTCGGCGCGGGCGATGAAGGAGTAGTTCTCGCGGGCGACCTTGATGAGGAAGAGCAGCTCGTCCCGGGTGAGGTTCAGGACGACCCGGCCCCGCTCCTGGTCGAAGGCGGCCTCGACGAGCTTGTCCCGCAGCCGCAGCCGCGCCTGCTGCTCGTCGTCGGTGATGAAGTGGTACTCCTGGCGGGTCACCTTCTGCAGGAACACGAGCTCCTTCGCGGAGAGGTTGAGGGCCACCATGCGGGCTTCGGAACTGCGCGCGGAGGGCTTCGGTGCACCAGTGCTCACGGTCGGCTCCCGTCTCGAGAAATGGGGTCGGTTGGAGGCCCTATTCTAGACAGGGCACGGGCCCCCGCCAAACGGTCACTTCGCACGGCGCCCGCGCCTCGGGGCCGTCGCCCGGCCAGGCTCGCTCACGTCCACGAGGGCGAAGTCGATCTGCCGGCGCTCGAGGTCCACCCGCGCGACCTGCACCTCTACCCGGTCACCCAGGCGGTAGGTCGTCTTCGTGTTCTCGCCCTTGAGCAGGTGGGCCTTCTCGTTGAACCGGTAATAGTCGTTGGTCATCGACGAGACGTGCACGAGGCCCTGCACGTAGATCTCGTCGAGCTCCACGAAGAGGCCGAAGGCCTGCACCCCGGTGACGTACCCCGGGAAAACCTCCCCGAGCTTCCCCGCCATGAAGCGGACCTTCTTCCACTCGATGAGCTCCCGCTCGGCGTCGGAGGCCCGCCGCTCCCTCTCGGAGAGGTGCAGGCCCATCTCGGGCAGCTTCTCCCGGAGCCACGCTTCCCGCGCGGCGTCCTTCCCCTGCCGCAGCGCCCGCAGGGCGCGGTGCACGACGAGGTCAGGGTAGCGCCGGATCGGGCTCGTGAAGTGCGCGTACATCTCGGTGGCGAGGCCGAAGTGCCCGAGGTTCTCCTCGTGGTAGCGCGCGAGCTTCATCGTGCGCAGCAGGAGGTAGGAGACGAGCTTCTCCTCGGGCTTGCCCTCGATCTGGCGGAGGACGAGCTGGAAGTGCTCGGGGCGGATGGTCTCGAGGTCGCCGGGCATGCGGTACCCGAGCGATGCGACGAGCTCCACGAACTCCCCGACTCGTTCCGGGTCGGGCCGCTCGTGCACGCGGTAGAGCGCGCCCGCGCCGGCGCGGTCGAGCGCCTCCGCCACGGCCTCGTTCGCGGCCAGCATGAACTCCTCGACGAGGCGCATGCTGTCGAGGCGCTCGTGGCGCACGATACCCGTCATCTCCCCCGCCTCGTCGAGGACGAGCTTCGGCTCCGGCAGGTCGAAGTCGAGTGAGCCGCGCTCGAAGCGGCGCTGGCGCATCAGCTTCGCGAGCTCGTCCATCGCGAGCAGCGAGGGGACGAGCGGGGCGAAGCGCTCGCGAGCTTCCCCGTTTCCGTCCACGATCGCCTGGGCCTGCGGGTAGGACAGGCGCGCCGCGCTGCGGATGACGCCGTCGTGGAAGGCCGTCTTCTCCACGCGCCCGCGGGCGTCGAGGTCGATCACGACCGACTGGGTGAGCCGGTCCTGCCCCTCCACGAGGGAACAGACGTCGCTCGAGAGCGCGTGCGGGAGCATGGGCACGACCCGGTCGGGGAAGTAGACGGACGTGCCGCGGAGGTAGGCCTCCTGGTCGAGCGCCCCTCCTTCGCCCACGTAGTGGGCGACGTCGGCGATGTGCACCGCGAGGCGATAGCCCCCGTCGGCCCGGCGGTCGATCCCCACCGCGTCGTCGTGGTCGCGCGCCGTCTCCGGGTCGATGGTGACGGTGAGCCAGCCCCGGAAGTCGGTTCTCGCCGCCGCCTCGTCGGCGCCGACCGGGCGCGCCACGCGGTGCGCCTCCTCCTCCACTTCCGGGGGGAAGGCGTCGGGCAGCGCGTACTTGGCGACGATGACCTTCAGGTCGACGCCGGGATCCGTGAGCCGCCCGAGCACCTCGATGACGCGCCCGGCGGGGTTGCGCGTGGCGGTGGGCGGCCGCGTCATCTCCGCCGCCACCATCTGGCCCGCGGCGGCCCCGCCCGCCTCGCCGGCGGGGACGAACACCTCGTGCAGCACGCGGCGGTCGAAGGGCACCACGTGGCCGCCGAAGCGCCCGTCGTCCTCGTAGCGGCCGACGATCCGCTGGTTGGCCCGCTCGAGGACGCGGATGATGCGACCTTCCGGGCCGCTTGCCCCCGGGAACCGACCGGGCCGGACGCGGGGGCTCGCTCCCTGCCGCTCGACGCGGGCGACCACGCGGTCGCCGTGGAGCGCCTCGCGAATGTTCGCGGCGGCGACGAAAAGATCGGGCTGGCCCTCCCGGCGCGCCTCCGGCACGACGAAACCGTAGCCGGCGGGGCTGCACGAGAGATGCCCCACCACGAGGTTCATGCGGCCGGGAAGCCCGACCCGCGCCCCGCGGATCGTCACGAGGGCGCCGTCGGCGATGAGCCGGCGCAGGACGGACTTCAGCTCCCGCCGCCCGGGTGGGTCGAGGGAGAGCCGGCGCACGAGGTCGCGCACGGAGACCGGCTTGCCGACGCTCGACACGAGGTCGAGTACCCGGCGATCGAGGCTGTCTGCGTTGTCTATGGGGATTCCGTTATGAGGATGGTGCCGGAGGTGGGACTTGAACCCACACTAGCCGAAGCCAACACGGCCCTGAACCGTGCGCGTCTGCCAATTCCGCCACTCCGGCAGCGGACAAATCAGGGATGTTAGCAGGGAACGCAGGGGCCATCAAGGCGACGGCCGATGACCCGATGACCCTGCCACTTGGCGCCCGCGGCGGTGGGCGTCGCGGGTCGTCTCCTCGCTCGCTTACTGGCACGGCTGGTTCATGCGCTCGCTCGGAGCGCCCGCTTGTGGGCGGTTCTGGACGGCGCCCGAGCCGCCTTCATCCAGCGGGCGCATAGCCCCGACCTGCTGGCGGGCACCCGCGGCCGGGAGGCGGGTCGGGCGCGTCCCTGGCAGAGGACGCCGCGCACTCCCGGCAGTACACCAAGGGCCGGCTTTTCACACCTCAATACTCTGAATCTAAAGACTTTACCATGATATGCTCGCGGCACGAGCCTTGCTGTGGGTATGATCGGGAGCGGGGGTCGCTCCCGGAGGGTCACGCCATGCGGTTCCGAACGCTCGTCGCGGCCGGCCTTGGAGCCGGCCTTGTCGCCGCGCCGGCTCTGGCCGATGACGGCTACCGGCACGGTCGCGTCCGCTTCGTGGAGCCCGGGGTGACCCTGCAGCGGGCCACGGAGGTGAGCGCCGAGGAGGCGATCACCAACCTGCCCTTCCTCCCCGGCGACCGCGTCTGGACCGATTCCGCGGGGCGGGCCGAGTTCCAGTTCCCCGACGGCACCGTGGTGCGGCTGGACCGACGCAGCAAGCTCGACTACGCCGGGCACGAGGAGGGGGAGCAGGAGCGCATCGTGCTTCGGCTCTGGTCGGGCAGCGCTCTCGTCCGCGTGCGCAGCAACGGCGTCGCTCGCTTCGAGATCGAGACCCCGGCCGGCATGGTGCGGGGGCTCGAACGTGGGATCGTGCGGGTAGACGTCGAGGCCGGGGAGACGCGGGTGAGCGTCCACTCCGGCGAGGCGGTGCTGGACGACGGCCGGCAGCAGGTCCGGCTCGCCGCGGGCGAGCGCACGTTCGCGCGCTGGGGCGCCGAGGCCGAGGAGCCGCGGCGATTCGACCCCGACGAGGGCGACGACTTCGCCCGCTGGGACGGCCTGCGCGAGGCGGAGGACCGAGGGGCCGCCCGCTCCTCCGAGTACCTTCCCGACGAGCTCGACACCTACGCGGGCGAGTTCGAGACGAACGGGCGGTGGCAGTACGAGGGCACGGTCGGCTACGTGTGGGTTCCCCGCGTCGAGGTCGGCTGGCAGCCCTACTCGAACGGCCAGTGGGCCTGGACCCC
>JBGPQQ010000320.1:0-4823 GCA_041489115.1 Vicinamibacteria bacterium
AGAGCGGCCGCCGAGCTGAGCAAGAGCGCTGCTGGGGTCAACAGGGCGAGATGGACCCGCGACAGGCGCGACGTGGAAGGGCGACGGACCGCGCCGTCTCTACGAGAGCGCCTCATGAGAAGAGAAGAAACAAGAAGACCCGAGGAGTGGGAGAGTCGGGCGAAGCAACAACGGACCAGAGAGTGACGCTTCGCCCTTGCGCCATGGGGCGAAGCGTCACTGGCATCACTGGGCCGGCTTGAAGAGCGCCTGGATCGTTCGGGGGTTCTGACCATACTCCCTCGGGAGCGGGCCGAAAGGCGCCGCGTTGAGGATGGCCCGCTGGGCCGCCATGTCGAGGAGCGACGCGCCGCTCGGCTGCGTGACGCGGACGCCCGTCACGTTGCCGTCCGGCAGGATCGTGAAGGTGACTCCGACCGTCTGCGTCAAGCCCGCCTTGATCTGCTGGTTCCACACCATCCAGATCTTCTGCTGGACGCCGGCCAGGTACCAGTCGCCGCCCGTGTCGGTGCCGTTGGGCACCCCCGGTCCCGGCGGGCCGAACTCGAGCCCGGGCGTGGACGGGCCGGTGCCGCGCCCGCCGGGAACGCCGCCCGCCGGCGCCGCCGCCTTGGCCGGGGCGCCGGCCTGGCTCCCGGCCACGGGCGGTGGCTCGGGCGCGCGCTTCGCCGTGCGGCGCGCGTCGGGCAGGGGCAGGGCGCGCGGCTTCGGCTCGGTGGTCGGGGGCTTCAGCACCTGCGGCGGAGGGGGAGGCGCCGCCGAGACCGCCGGTGCGGGCTGCGGTGCGGGTCCCGGCGCGGGCGGTTCCGCGGCGGTGGGGGAGCCGCCGCCTCCGCGCGGCAGGACGACGGCGAAGCCTGTCGCGACGCGGAGCGGAGGCTCGTGCGGCAGCAGCATCGGCAGGGCGAAGGCGAGGCCGGCGATGCCGAGGTGCGCCGCGAGCGACACGAGCACGGTGACGGGCAGGCCCCGGTCGAGCCGCTGCCGCTCGGCGATCAGCCGGTCGATCGCCTCGTTCACTGGCGCTTCTCCTCCGGCAGCGCATACACGAAGCCGATGCGGTCTATTCCCGCGCGCTTGATCACGTCCACGACCCGGATCACGTCCCCGTAGCGCAGGCCCTCGTCGGCGCGGAGGTAGACGACGCTGTCCGGGCTCCCGGAGGTGAGGCCCCGCAGGCGGTCCTCGAGCAGCGCGATGTGGACGGGCTGATCGGCGACGAAGACGCGGCCGTCGGCGCGGATCGAGACGGTGATGCGGTCCTCCTGCTGGATCTGCGGCTGGTTCGCCACCGGCAGCGAGACGTCGATCCCGCGGCTCATCATCGGCGCCGTCACCATGAAGACGAGCAGCAGCACCAGCACCACGTCCACGAGCGGGGTCACGTTGATCTCGCCCAGCATCGAGGTGGTGCGCCTGGACCGCAGGCCCCGGTAGGCCGAGCCCGCGCTGCTCTCGCCGCCGCCCTGCGCCTGCATCCCTACGTGAAGTTCCTCTCGACGATGTTGAGGAACTCGAGGGCGAAGTCGTCCAGCATCGACGAGAGGACCCTGACCCGGCTGGTGAAGAAGTTGAAGAACACCGCCGCGGGGATGGCGGCGAAGAGGCCCATGGCGGTGGTGATGAGGGCCTCGGAGATGCCCGGGGCCACGACCGCGAGGTTCGCCGAGCCCATCCGGCCGATGTCGCCGAACGCGTCCATGATTCCCCAGACGGTGCCGAAGAGGCCGATGAACGGGGTGACGGTCGCGGTCGTGGCGAGGAAGCTGAGGCGGCGCTCGAGGCGCGTCATCTCGACCGTCGCCGCGCGGGCGAGCGAGCGCGACAGTGAGTCGAGGCTCCGCACCGTGGGCCGTGCGCCGGCCGGGCTCGCTCCGCCGCCGCGCACCTGCTGGTTGACCTCGAGGTAACCGGCCTGGAAGACGCCCACCAGCGGGCTCGCCTTGAGCTGCGGACAGACGGCGTTCACCTCGGAGAACTTGCTGCTCCTGCGGAAGATGTCGAGGAACGTGGCGGACTGCGCGTGCGCGCGGTGGAGGGCGAGGCCCTTGTAGAGGATGATGGCCCACGAGAGCAGCGAGAAAACGAGCAGGAAGGCCAGGACGGTCCGGGCCATCGGGCCGCTGTGGGCGATCAGGCCGACGACACCCCCCGCGAACGCCGGTTCCTGGACCTGGGCCAGCAGGGGGAGAAGGAGCAATGACACCTCTCTAAATTGCGCTAACAATTGAGGATGCCACAATAGATAGTGGCTGTCAATTTTTCCGCCAGGGGACGTCGTGGCGGTCCTCGTGCGCCCTTTTGACGCCCTATCATGCGTTTACAGTCGCTCGGGCGCTGTGTTATTCTCCACCGAGCCGCGTCCGACATGCTTAAGTTACTACGAATCAACAACATCGCGCTCATCCCCGCCCTCGAGGTCGAGCTGGGCCCCGGCCTGACCCTGCTCACCGGCGAGACCGGGGCCGGCAAGTCGATCCTGATCGACGCGCTCGGGCTGCTCCTGGGTGAGCGGGCCTCGCCGGACCTCATCCGCTCGGGGGAAGAGCGGGCCGCGGTCGAGGCCGTCTTCGAGGTCGAGAACGCGACGGCGCTCCTCGAGGAGCGTGGGCTCAGCGCGGACGGGGACGAGGTGGTGATCCGCCGCGAGCTGCAGTCGAGCGGGAAGGGTCGCGCCACCGTGAACGGCGCCCTCGTGCCCGTGAGCCTCCTCCGCGACCTCGCGCCGCGGCTCACCGTCATCCACGGCCACCACGAGCCCCAGGGGCTGCTCGACCCCTCGACCCACCTCGACCTGCTGGACCACTTCGCCGGGGCCGACGACGGCCGCCCGCTCGGCGAGTTCTTCCGCGACCTGCGTGCGGCCGAGGCCGCTCTCGAGCGCCTCCGGGGCGACCGGCGGGAGGCCGAGCGGCGGCGCGAGATGCTCGAGTTCCAGGCGAACGAGATCGAGCGCGCCGGGCTGGCGGCGGGCGAGGAGGAGGCGCTGCGTGTCGAGAAGGCGCGGCAGGCCAACGCCGGCCGCCTCGCCGCCCTGAGCGGCGAGGCCTACGGCCTGCTCTACGACGACGAGGGGGCGGCCCTCTCGCGCCTCGGCCAGGTGTTCCGGAGAGTCGAGGACCTCGCCGCGATCGACCCGTCGTTCCAGCCCTTCCTCGAGGCGCGGGCGGGCGCGCTCGCGCCGCTCGAGGACCTGGCGCTGCGGCTGCGCGACTACCACGAGCAGCTGGAGGTCAGTCCCGGACGCCTCGACGAGATCGAGGGCCGTCTCGCCGTCCTCGACCGCCTCAAGAAGAAGTACGGCGCCACGACGGAGGAGGTCCTGGCCTTCGGCCAGCGCTGCCGCCGTGAGCTGGACGCGCTGGCTTCGCCGGAGGAGCAGGAGAGGTCTCTGGAGGCCCGGCGCGAGCGGCTCGCGGCCACCTACCTGGAGAGGGCCCGGGTCCTCTCGAAGCGGCGCCGGGCCGCGGCGCTGGATCTGAGCAAGCGGGTGCAGGCCGAGCTCGGGCAGCTCGCCATGGAGAAGACGCGGTTCGAGGTGGCGTTCACGCCGGCTGACGCGGACGCCGCGATCGACCCGTCGCAGTGGACCGAGCGGGGGCTGGAGCGGGCGGAGTTCCTGCTCTCTCCCAACCCCGGCGAGGAGCTGCGTCCTCTCGCGCGCATCGCCTCGGGGGGCGAGCTGTCGCGCATCATGCTCGGCCTCAAGTCCGTCGTCCGGTCGGACGCGCCGGGTCTGACCCTCGTCTTCGACGAGGTGGACGCCGGGATCGGGGGGCGCGTGGCCGAGGTGGTCGGGCGCAAGCTGAAGGCCGTGGCCACCCGCCAGCAGGTCGTGTGCGTGACCCACCTCCCGCAGATCGCGGCCCTGGCCGACCGGCACCTCGCCGTCCGCAAGCAGGTCGAGCGGGGACGCACCGTCACCCTCGTCGTGACCCTGGACGAGGCCGCGCGCGTCGAGGAGATCGCGCGCATGCTGGGAGGGGAGACGATCACGAGCACCACCCGCGAGCACGCGCGGGAAATGCTCAAGCAATCCCTGCGGCGCTGAGGTCTATTCCTTGAAGATGGAAGGGAAAAGACGCTTCTTCATCCAGACGTTCGGCTGCCAGATGAACGTCAACGACTCGGAGAAGGTCTCGGGCCTGCTGCGGTCGCGGGGGCTCGAGGCAGCCGGGAGCGCCGCCGAGGCCGACTTCGTCTTCCTCAACACCTGCGCGGTGCGCGAGAAGGCCACGGCGAAGTTCCGGCACTCGCTCGGGCGGCTGCGCCGTCTCAAGGTGGAGCGGCCCGACCTGCGGATCGGGGTCGGCGGCTGCGTGGCGCAGCTCGAGGGCGAGAGGCTGCTCGACCGCGCTCGCCACGTGGACGTGCTCGTCGGGACGCACAACCTCCACCGGTTGCCGGAGCTTCTCGAGGAAGCCGCCGCGACGGGGAAAGTGGCGGTCGACCTGGACCGCAAGGCGGATGCCTTCGCCATCCCGGACGAGATGGCCGCCCACGGCAATCCGGTTCGGGCCTACGTCACGGCGATGGAGGGCTGCAATCACGTCTGCAGCTTCTGCGTCGTGCCGCGGACCCGTGGTCCCGAGGTGAACCGACCCCCGGACGACGTCGTCCGCGAGGTCGAGGGCCTGGTCGCGCGGGGCTACACCGAGGTCATGCTGCTGGGGCAGACGGTGAACGCCTACCGGCACGGCGACACCGACTTCGCCGGCCTGCTCGCGCGTGTGGATCGCGTCGAGGGGCTGCGTCGGCTGCGTTTCACGACCTCGCACCCGGAGCACGTGGACGAGCGGATGGCGGACGCCCTTCAGAGCCTG
>JBGPQQ010000321.1:0-4803 GCA_041489115.1 Vicinamibacteria bacterium
AGCCTCGAGGGCCACAAACTCTCCTACCGCTGGGGCTACCCCGGCTTCGCGGTGTCGCTGCTCTGCCGCGCCGTCGATCCCGCCTGGGCGATCACGTGGGAGGGCGAGCCCGCGCCGCCCGTCTCTCCGGACGAGCCTGTCACGTACGTGTGGCACGTCGGCCTGAACACCGGCACGTCGCCCCACCGCTTCGAGCTGCAGCTCGATGGCCGCCCGCTCGCGACGTTCGACACCGCCAGGGGGCTCGCGAACCGCGCGTGGATGGTCGAAGAGAAGGACGGCGCGCGGCTCCAGTTCCTCACCACGCGGATCGGCACCTTCGACGAGCGCTTCGGCTTCATGGCCCTGACGCTGCCCCGCCGGCGGCTCGGGGACGCACCGCCGCGCTTCCGCATCGTGCCCGAGGCCGCGGGGAGCCAGGACTACGTGCTCGTCTTCGAGGAGCCGGTCACGGCGTGGGCGAAGGTCGCCGCGGAGGAAGCTGTCCTGAAGGGCGGGCGGCGGCTTCTCACCGCCGACGTCAGCCACCTCGGCCCCGCCGTGCCGGTGAACGTGAGGGCCGCCGGACGGGAGGTCCACCGGGGCGAGCTGGGCACTGGCCACTCACGCATCGCCATCGGCGTGCCCGAGGGCGTCACGGGGTCGGTCCAGGTCGAGATCGAAGCCGCGGGAGCGACCGTGCTGGACGAGGCGGTGGCCCTTCGCCCGGTGGCGGCCCGCGCGTTCCACCTCATCCCGCACTCGCACGTGGACATCGGCTACTCGGACCCGCAGCCGGAGGTCGAGCGCAAGCAGTGGCAGAACCTGCGCGACGCGCTGGCGCTCTTCCAGAAGACGAAGGACCTGCCCGCCGAGGCGCGGTTCCGCTGGCAGGCAGAAGGCCTCTGGGCGGTGGAGAGCTTCCTCGAGCAGGCGACGGAGGCCGAGCGCCGCGACTTCGCCGAGGCGGTGACGCGCGGCGACCTGGAGCTGCCCGCCAACCTCACGAACATCCTGACCGGTCTCTGCCATCCCGAGGAGCTCGCCCGCTGGACGGACGCGGCGCGGCGGCTCAAGCGGCGCTACGGGATCGAGACGAGCCCGGTCGCGATGCACACGGACATCCCCGGCCTCGCGTGGCCCACCGTGACCGCGCTGGCGCAGGCCGGGGTGCGCTACTTCTCGAGCGGGCCGAACTACGTACCCAGCCTGATGCCCGACGGCGGCGACCGGATCGGCTCGACGCTCGTGGAGCACGGCGACCGCCCCTTCTGGTGGGTATCGCCCTCGGGCCGCGAGCGGCTCCTGATGTGGGTCGCCGGCCGCGGCTACTCGTGGTTCCACGGCGGCTCCCTGGGCCGCGTCGGCGACATCGCGGCGCGCGGGATCCTCGACTACTCGCGCGAGCTCGCCGAGCGCGGCCATCCGTACGAGATGGTCCAGGTGCGCTACACGGTCGGCGGGGACAACGGTCCCGTGGACCCGATGCTGCCCGGGTTCGTCGCGGCGTGGAACGAGCAGTACGAGACGCCGCGGCTCGCGCTCGACTCCGCTCAGGGCCTCTTCGAGGCTTTCGAGCGACGCTACGGCGCGTCCCTCCCGGAAGAGCGGGGCGACCTGACTCCTTACTGGGAGGACGGGGCGATCTCGAGCGCGAGCGAGGAGATCCTGGCGCGGGCGGCCGCGCGGCGGCTGATGCAGGCCGAGGCCCTCTGGGCGATGACCGACCCCGCCGGGTTCCCGCGGAACCGGGCCGAGGAGGCGTGGCGCCAGCTCCTGCTGTGGCACGAGCACACGTGGGGCGCCGCGGCGAGCATCTCGGAGCCGGACCGGCCGGACGTCGTGGCGCAGTGGGAGTACAAGCGGGCCTTCGCGGTCGAGGCCGACCGCCGGTCGCAGCGGCTCTTCGACGAGGCGGTGGGCCGCCGGCTTGCATCGGTCGACAGCACCGCGACCGACGTCGTCAACACGCTGTCGCGCCCGCGCGGCGGCCTCGTGCTCCTCCCGGCCGAGCGCTCGCGGTCCGGGGACCGCGTGGCCGGCGACGGCCGCGGCCTTCCCAGCCAGCGACTGGGCGACGGCTCGCTCGCCGTCGCCGTGGCCGACGTGCCGGCGCTCGGCAGCGTGACGCTGCGCATCGCCCCGGGCCGGCCGGAGCCGCCCGCCGGACAGGCCACCGCGTCCGGCGTGACGCTCGAGAACGCCGCCCTCCGCGTCGAGCTGGACCCGGCGACCGGCGCCATCCGCAGCCTCGTGGACCGCGCGCACGGCCGGGCAGCGGGCGCCGCAAGCCCTGGCTCTCCAGCCAGGGCAAGCGGGACGGAGCTCGCCGGGCCGCAGGGGCTCGCCCGCTATCGTTACGTGCCCGGCCGCGATCCGGCCGAAGCGCAGGACGCCGGCCCCGTCACGATCACGGTCGAGGAGCCCGGGCCGCTCGTCGCCGTCCTGCGGGCCGAGGGCCCCGCCCCCGGCGCGCGCCGTGCCGTGACCCGCTACCGGCTCGTCGCGGGCTCGGACCGCCTCGACATCGAGCTGCTCCTCGACAAGGTCGCGGTCCGCACCAAGGAGAGCGCCCACCTGACCTTCGACTTCGCGGTCGAGAGCGGCGCCCTGCGGATCGACCAGGGCTGGAACCTGATGGACCCGGCGAAGGACGCGCTCCCCGGCTCCTGCCGCGACTTCGTCGGCGTGCACAGCGCCCTCGACGCGGTCGGCCCGAAGGGCGGGGTCACCCTCGGCGTCCTCGACAGCCCTCTGGTCGAGCTGGGACCGATGGAGGACGAGCGGCCGAGCGCGACCGGGATCCGGCAGTGGAAGCAGGAGCCGTACGCGGGCACGACGGTGCACGCCTACCTGCTCGACAACTACTGGCACACCAACTACAAGGCCGAGCAGCAGGGCGTCTTGCGCTTCCGCTTCGTGCTCCGGCCGCACGGCGTCGAGCCGCCGGGCGAGGTTACGGCCCTGAGCCGCGACCTGGAGCAGCCGCTCGTCGTCCTGCCGCACGGCCGGGTCCCCCGCCCCACCCCGCTGAAGCTGGACGCCGATCCCGCCGTCCAGATGGTCGGCCTGCGCCCCGCGGGGGAGGGTGCGGCACGGCTCGTGCGACTGCTCAACGCGAACGACCGCCCGCAGGCCGCTCGCATCGGTCACGGCGCGCCTCTGTCTCTCGGGCCGTGGGAGGTCGCCACCGTCCGCGTCGAGTGACCGCGTCTACTCCGCCTTCGGCACCGGCGGAGGGCCGTCCGGGATGTAGGCCTTGTAGACGAAGCCCTGCGTCTTCCGCTCGAACTCGGCTCGCACCGCGGCGCGCGCGGCGGGGTCGTCGAAGAGGTCCACCATGGTCAGGGCGAGCGTCTTCGCCGCCAGCACCATGCCCTTGTGGCCGATCGACGTGCCTCCCGCGGCCACGACCGGCCACGCGTGCCACGGCACGCCGCGCGGGGCGGTGGCGACCGAGACGTGGAGGGTCGGCACGTTCCAGCTGACGTCGCCCACGTCCGTCGAGCCGCCCTCCTTCTCCTGCCCCTCGAGCGGCCCGATGGTCGCGTCCATCCCGCTCGGCTCGACGCCCGCGGCCTTCTGCAGCTCGCGGGCGAACTCCTCTTCCTCCGGCGTGAAGGCGAGGGGCCCGACCCGGCGCAGGTTCGCGTCCAGGAGGCGCGCGCCCGACTCGTTCACCAGGATCTCGTAGTCGCCGGCCTGGACGGTGACCTTCCCCGTGACGCCCGCCATGAGGGCCGCGCCCTCCGCGACCTTGCGCAGCCGCGCCAGCACCTCGTCGACGCCTCTCCGCTCGAAGTCGCGCGCCCAGAGCCAGACCTTCGCGTGGTCGGGCACGACGTTCGGCACGTCGCCGCCGTCCGGGATCACGTAGTGCATCCGCACGCTGGGCTTCACGTGCTCGCGCATCATGTTCACGCCGTGGGTGAAGAGCTCCGCCGCGTCCAGGGCGCTCCGGCCGTTCCAGGGGTCGAAGGCGGCGTGGGCCGTGCGGCCGTGGAACTCCACGATCACGTCCACGAGGGCCTGTCCGCCCTGCATGTCGGCGTGGGTACGGTCGGCCGGGTGCCAGGCGAGGGCCACGTCCACGTCCCGGAAGAGCCCCTCCCGCACCATGTAGGCCTTGCCCCCGATCGCCTCCTCGGCCGGCGTGCCGTAGTAGCGCACCGTGCCCGGGAGCTTCCCGGCCGCCATCAGCTCCTTGACCGCGACCGCCGCGCCCAGGCTGGCCGCGCCGAAGAGGTTGTGGCCGCAGCCGTGGCCGGGCGCGCCGGGCGCGAGCACCGCCCTCTCCGGGACGGCCTTCTGCGAGAGGCCGGGGAGCGCGTCGTACTCCCCGAGCACGGCGATGACCGGGCGCCCCCCGCCGTAGCTCGCGACGAACGCGGTCGGCATGCCGGCCACGCCGCGCTCGACGCGGAAGCCCTGCTTCTCGGCGTAGTCGGCGAGGAGCGCGGCCGAGCGCGTCTCGCGCAGCGCGGTCTCGGCGAAGCCCCACACCTGGTCGGCCAGGGAGACGAGGTCGGCCCGGCGGGCGTCGATCGCCGCCGCGGCGGCCTCCTTCTTGCGGACGTCGGCTTTCGAGGCGGGGGGCGACACCGCGCCGGACGCGGCGGCGGCGAGGAGGGCGGCGGCGAGGAGGCTCATCGGCATCGGCTCCCGTGAGAAGAGCCCGCATTCTACGCGATGCGCGGCGCCGCCCTGATACCATACCGGCGGGGGCGTGACTCGCGAGAGGAGCTGGCGTGCGCCCGACGCTCCGCCTGGCCGGTGTCGTCGTGCTGGCGTGGATCGGGCCCGTGGCCGCGGGGCAGGATCCCG
>JBGPQQ010000322.1:0-4792 GCA_041489115.1 Vicinamibacteria bacterium
CAGGACTGCGGTCATTGGCAGGAGGACGGCGAGGATCAGGATCGCGGAGAGCGCGCTCGCGTGGGGCAGGTTGCGGTCGACGAAGACGCGCTGCGCGATCTTGTTGCCGAGCATCTCGCCGCCGGGCCCGCCCACGAGGTCGGGGATCACGTACGAGCCGAGGGCGGGGATGAAGACGACGAGGAACGCGGTGATCAGCCCGCGCCGGATGCCGGGGAGAAAGATCTCGACGAAAGCCCGCAGCCGGCCCGCCCCGAGGTCGCGGGCCGCCTCCAGCAGGCGGAAGTCGAACTTCTCGGCGGCGGCGTAGATCGGCAGGATCGCGAAGGGCAGGAACGTGTAGACCATGACCAGGAGCACCGCGCCCGGCGTGTAGAGGAGCGGCGCCTGGGCATCGGCGAGGCCGGCGAGGACGAGCGCCCGCTTGAGTGCGCCCTCGGGGTGGAGCAGGACCTTCCAGGCGAAGATGCGAATGAGGAAGCTCGTCCAGAACGGGACGATCACGAGCAGCATCAGCCGCGCGCGGGCGGCGGGCTCGGCCCGCGCGATCGCGTAGCCGGCCGGGGTCGCGAGCAGCAGGCAGAGGGCGGTCGTGACCAGGCTCAGCCAGGTCGTCCGCCAGACGATCGCCGCGTACTGCGGGTCCGCGAGCCCGGCCAGGGTGGCCGTCGTCCACCCCTCGCCCACCCCGCCGAACGGGTCGGCCGGCTTGAACGCGAAGGCGACGACGATGAGCGTGGGAAGGAGGAAGAAGACGACCAGCCAGCCGAGCGAGGGCAGGGTGACGAGCCACTCGCCGCGGCGGCCCGTCTTCACGAGGCTTCCCCCACCCGCTCCGGGGGCTGGTCGGTCAGCGCTTCGTCCTTCGCGCTGTACGCCTCGAGCATGAACGCGTCGTCCGCGTGCCACGAGATCCAGACGTCCTGCTTCCAGCGGGTGGGCGTCTCGTCGAGCAGGAAGCGGTTGTGCTGCTCGAAGACGGCGATGCGGTGCTCCTGCACGCGCACCCAGTACTTCGTGTGCGTCCCGAGGTAGATCACGTCCTCGACGCGCCCCGGGACGACGTTGTGCCGGCGATCGACCTCCGGCTTCTCGCGCCAGACCCGCAGCTTCTCGGGCCGCAGGCTGAGCGAGACGGTCCGGCCCTGGCCGATCTGCTTGTCGTTGAAGCACACGATCCCGGGGAAGCCGTCCACCTCGAGCCGGCAGTAGTCGCCGGCCACGATCTCGGCCACGCGCCCCTCGACGAAGTTGGTGTCGCCGATGAACGCCGCCACGAAGCTCGTGCGCGGCGCCTCGTAGATCTCGGCGGGAGGCCCCACCTGCTCGATGCGGCCCTCCTTCATGACCGCGATCCGGTCGGAGAGGCTCATCGCCTCCCCCTGGTCGTGGGTCACGTACAGGAACGTGATCCCGACCTGGTCGTGGATGAGGTCGAGCTCGATGAGCATCCGCTGGCGCAGCTTGAGGTCGAGCGCGGCGAGCGGCTCGTCGAGGAGGAGCACGTCGGGCTTGTTGATGAGGGCGCGGGCGATCGCGACGCGCTGCTTCTGGCCGCCGCTGATCTCCGCCGGCTTTTTCTTCGCCTGGTCCTCGAGCTGGGTGAGGGCGATCATCCGCTCGACCTCTTCGTCGACGCGGTCCTTCGGCCAGCCCGCGACCCGCGGTCCGAAGGCGATGTTCTCGCGCACGGTGAGGTGCGGGAAGAGCGCGTAGCTCTGGAAGATCGTGTTGACCTTGCGGCGGTTCGGAGGCAGCGCCGTGACGTCCTGGCCGTCCAGCAGGATGCGCCCGCGGTCGGGCGTCTCGAAGCCCGCCAGCATGCGCAGCAGCGTCGTCTTCCCGCAGCCGCTCGGGCCGAGCAGGGAGAAGAACTCCCCCTTTTTGATCCCCAGCGAGACCCCTTGCACGGCCTTCAGGGCGCCGAAGCTCTTCGAGACGCCCTCGAACTCGAGGAAGCTGGCCATGCCGCTCAGGGCCGGCGGCTTCCCGGCGGCACGCGGCCGCTCCACACCCCCCCGCCGAGGTGCCTCCACTCCAGTTCCGGGATCGCCGGCGACGCCTGCGGGGCCAGCGCGACCACGAGGCGATCCCGGGGCTGCATCTTCCCGACCCAGGGCCGCAGGGCCTCGGCGGTGCCCTGCTTCAGGAACTCCCGGTAGACGGCGAAGTCCTCGGGTGGCAGCAGGCCCGGCTCGAAGCCGACCATGTACCGCCAAGTCGCGTCCGGCCGGCGGTAGAAGAGCTGGTGGAAGAGCATCACGTCCGGGCAGTAGAGGATGCCCCCCGGCTCGGGGAGCCACTCGGCGGCGTCCGGCTGGAGCAGGGGCAGGTAGGTGCGGTCCAGACGCAGGCTCCAACGCCCCATGACGTCGGTCGAGGAGGCGAGGACCACCGAGAGGCCCACCGCGGCGGCGATCCCCAGGCGACGCCACTCCCGGGCGGGGCGGCGCTCCTCGAGCCACGCCTCGATCTCCCGGGCCGCCCAGACGAGGGCGGCCGGAAGGCCCCAGTCGCTCCAGAAGCGCAGGGACACGTAGCCCAGCACCCAGCCCCCGGCGGCCAGGACGAGGAGCGGGTCGCGGAGGACGTCGTCCCGCCATCGGCCCCTCAGCCTGCGCCAGGCCAGGAGTCCCAAGATGCCGAACAGCATGAAGGGCGGGGTGCCGTTGGGCTTCAGCTCGCTCACCAGGGTGCGGGCGTCCATCGTCCCGAGGACGAGGAACGGGTGGCGGGCCGACTCCCAGAGGAACGCGCCGAACTGGCCGGACAGAGCCGCCGCCAGCAGGACGCCCGCTCCGATGCACGCGGTCAGCCGGAGGGCCGCCCGCCACTCCCCCGCCGCGAGCACGGCGCCCAGGAACAACGCGAACAGGTACCAGCTCGGGTGGGTCCACGCCGCCAGCGTGACGGCGAGCGTGCACAGCGCGGCGGCCCGGTATTCGAGCCGCGGGCCGGCCAGGCGGCGCCACAACAGGCAGAGAGTGACGAGGGCGGTGATCGAGACGAGGAACGGCCGCCCCAGCATGAAGCGCACCAGGGCCGGCGGGTCGAACACACACAGGCCGAGCCAGCTCATCAGCCAGGCCTCGGGGCGGCGCAGCGACAGCAGCGGGACGGCGTTCACGGCCAGGAAGAGCGCCACCACCGCGGTCAGGACGAGGGCGTGGGCGCCGGCGCCGGTCGCGCGGTGCACCAGACCCAGGAGGGCGTGCCAGCCGGGGTGCGGATCGACGGTGACATCGCTGCGCAGGACGATGATCTCGGGCCACGACCTGCCGGAGACGGTCTTGGCCGCGTGCCGCAGCGCGTCGTCCGGAGGCAGGAAGCCGGTCCCCAGCACCCGGAGCGGGATGACGAGCATCACGCCGAACGCCAGCAGCCGCACGAGGGCCGGGACGCTCGGAGACTCACGGCCCCGGAAGGCCGTCGGGTCGGTCGGGAGGCCCGCCGTCTGCATAGGCGCGCAATCGTAGCAGGAAGACCCGGGCGAGCCTCATCCCGGCACGGGCTACAATCCGCTGTCGATCGAGATGATGCGCTTCTCGCTCGTGATCCCGGCGTGGAACGAAGAGGCGCTCCTGCCGCGCCTGCTGGACACCGTGGACGTGGCGCGAGCGCGCTTCCACGGCGGCCCCGAAGCGGTCGAGGTCATCGTGGCCGACAACGCCTCCACCGACCGCACCGCGGCGATCGGGGGGGAGCGGGGATGCGTGGTCGTGCGGGTGGAGGAACGGAGGATCGCCTGCGCCCGCAACGGCGGGGCCGCGGTGGCGCGGGGCGACGTGCTCGCCTTCGTCGACGCGGACATGCGGATCCACCCGGAGACGTTCAACGCGATCGACGCGGCGATCGCCACGGGCCGCTACGTCGGGGGGGCGACCGGTGTCCGCCTGGAGCGCTGGTCACCGGGCATTCTCGTGACCTGGCTGCTGCTGGTTCCGTGGATCGTCATCCTGCGCATGGACACCGGCGTCGTCTTCAGCCGCCGCGAGGACTTCGTGCGAGTCGGCGGGTACGAGGAAGCCCGGCACTTCGGGGAGGACGTCGCGCTTCTCGTCGCCCTGAAAGGCCTCGGCCGCGCGCGGGGCCAGGTCCTCGCCCGTGTCACGTCGGCGAAGGCCCTGGCCTCGATGCGCAAGTTCGACCGTCACGGCGACTGGCACTACTTCCGGCTCTTCGCCGGCGTCGGCGTCTCGATGCTCCGCAACCCCCACGCCTCGACGGAGTTCGCACGACGCTACTGGTACGAGGACGACCGCTGAAATGCAGACTGACGAGGCCGGCTTCGATCGAGCGTTGCGGGATGCGCCGGGAGTGCAGGCTCCGGAGGGTCTCAGCGAGCGAAGCCTCTTCCTGCCGGGGGAGCGATGACGACACAACCGTTCCACCCCTTTCGATCCGAACAGGCCAAGGCGGAGTTCCAGGCGCTCTATCTGGAAAGGGCCAAGGCGTGGCCAGTCCCGTCAGAGACCAGACTTGTCGACACTCCCTCCGGGCAGACGTTTGTCCGGATGAGTGGGTGCAGCAACGATCGTCCCCTGGTTTTGCTTTCCGGCGCCCGCGGCACTTCGCTGATGTGGGTTCCCAATATCGCCGCGCTTTCGGCCCACCACAGGACCTACGCCCTGGACACGGTCACGGATATCGGGCTCAGCGTGGGGCGTGCCGGGATCTCAAAGGCGGAGGATCTCCTCAAGTGGCTCGACGAGGTGCTCACGGTCCTGGTGCCGGAAGGCCCTCTCGACCTGATGGGCATGTCGTATGGAGGCTGGCTCGCCAGCCAGTATGC
>JBGPQQ010000323.1:0-4791 GCA_041489115.1 Vicinamibacteria bacterium
ACCTCCGCGCCGAGCTGCGCGAGACGCGGCTCGAGGTCCGCCGCCGTCTCGTCCGGGCCGATCGGGGTCGAGCGCGCGAGGAGGGTCGGGCCGGTGTCGAGCCCCTCGTCGATCAGCATGGTCGTGACCCCGGTCTCCCTCTCTCCGTTGGCGATCGCCCACTGGATCGGGGCCGCGCCCCGGAGCTTCGGCAGGAGAGAGGCGTGGACGTTCACGGTGCCGCGCGGGGCGATGTCGATGACGCTGCCGGGCAGGATCTGGCCGAAGGCGACCACCACCTGGAGCTCGGGCTCGAGCCGGCGCAGCGCCTCCTGCGCCTCGGGCTCGCGCACGCGGCGTGGCTGCAGAACGCGGACCCCGCGTCGCTCGGCCACCGGCTTCGTCGGTGGGGGAGCGAGCGCCTGGCCGCGGCCCTTCTCGCGGTCCGGCTGGGTCACGAGGGCGGGCACGTCGTGGCCGGCGTCGAGGAGCGCCTCGAAGCAGGGGATGGCGAAGCTCCCGCTGCCGAGGAAGACGATGCGCAAGGAGCTACTCCTCCCAGCCCTCCCGGGCCTTCTTGCGGAGCTTGCGCTTCATGAGGTCGCGCTTGAGGGGGGACAGGCGATCCACGAACACCAGGCCGTCGATGTGGTCGATCTCGTGGCAGAACGCGCGGGCGAGCAACTCGGTCCCGGAGTAGACGCGCTCGCGGCCGTCGGGGTCGAGCCCGCGCACGGTCACCCGGGCCGGGCGCGCGGGGGACGCCGCGAAGCCGGGGACGGAGAGGCAACCCTCCTCGTGCTTCTGCTCCCCCTCGCGCTCGAGGAACTCCGGGTTCGCGAGCTTGATCACCTGCGAGGGGTCCTCGCCCACGGAGAGGTCGATCACGATGAGCCGGAGCGGCACGCCGACCTGCGGCGCGGCGAGACCGATGCCGGGCGCCGCGTACATCGTCGCGACCATGTCATCGAAGAGCGCGCGGATCTCGTCGTCGATCCCCTCGACCGGGGAAGAGGGGACGTGCAGGACGGGGTCGCCGTACTTGACGATCGGGCGGATGGGCATGAGGGGGGATTATCGCGGATTCCGGGCCTCGGAAGCCTCAGCGCGGAGAGGCGAGGCGCTTCTGCTGCGCGCGGGTCGTCTCGAGGTGAGCGAGGACCTCGTCGAGCGAGTCGCCCCCCGTCTTGTCGAGAAGCGCGTCGGCCAGCACGAAGGCGAGCATGGCCTCGGCCACCACCCCGGCCGCGGGCACGACGCAGGTGTCGCTCCGCTCCACCGAGGCCTTCTGCGGCTCCCGGGTCGCGAGGTCGACCGAGCGCAGGGCGATGAGCAGGGTCGGGATGGGCTTGACGACCGCCGTCGCCCGGATCTCCTCACCGTTCGTCACTCCGCCCTCGAGGCCGCCGGCGCGGTTCGTCGGGCGAGCGAGACCCGCCACGGCGTCCCAGAGGATCTCGTCGTGGAACGCGGAGCCGCGAACCTCGCCGGCGGCGAAGCCCTCGCCGATGGCCACCGCCTTGACCGCGTGGATGGACATGAGCGCCTGCGCGATCCGCCCGTCGAGCTTGCGGTCCCACTGGGCGTAGGAGCCGAGGCCCGCCGGCACGCCCCGGGCGATCACCTCGACGACGCCTCCGACGCTGTCGCCGTCCTTCTTCGCCCGGTCGATCTCGGCGATCATCGCCTCGGCGGCGCGCGCGTCCACGCACCGCACCGGGCTCTCCTCCACGCGGTCGAGAGCCGCCCACGGCGTGGTGCCGGCGGGCAGCGCCGCCGCGCCGATGCGCACGACGTGGCTCCTCACCTCCGCCCCCGCCTCGCGCAGGAGCGCCCGGGCGAGGGCGCCCGCCGCCACGCGCGCCGTCGTCTCGCGGGCGCTCGCCCTCTCCAGCACGTTGCGCAGGTCGTCGGTGCCGTACTTCAAAGCGCCGGCCAGATCGGCGTGTCCCGGCCGCGGGTAGCGCAGGCGGCGGCGCTCCCGGGCCGCGTCGGGCTGGGGGTCGGGCGACATGACGTCGCGCCAGTTCTCGTGGTCGCGATTGCGCACCAGGAGGCTGACCGGGCTGCCCAGAGTCCGGCCGTGGCGCACCCCGGAGAGCACCTCGACCGTGTCCGTCTCGATCTCCATGCGCCCGCCGCGGCCGTAGCCGCCCTGGCGGCGGCGCAGGTCGGAGTCGATCGCCTCGCGCCGCACGGGCACGCCCGCGGGCAGGCCGTCCACGACGACGGTCAGGCCGGGACCGTGCGACTCGCCGGCGGTGAGAAAGCGGAGCACGGGCGGAATCGTGGGGCACGCATTCCGTAGTGTCAAGGAACGAGCGCCTGTGACGCTCGCGGATGTGTGACAAGGGGGCGCTTTGGAGCGGCCGCCAGGCGTCTAGACTCCTGCGCGTTTCCGGTCGGTCGCATTCGGGAGTCGCCTGAAAGGGAGGGACTGATGGAGAGCGGGAGGGTGGCCCTCGCCGGCCTGTTCGGTCGTTGCCCGGCGATGGAGCGCCTGAGGCAGGAGGTGGTGCTCTTCGGGCCGAGCGACGTGCGCGTGCACGTGTTCGGGGAGACGGGGACGGGGAAGGAGATGGTCGCGAAGGCGCTGCACGAGGCCTCCCCACGGGCCCGCCGGCGGCTCGTGCCCGTGAACGTCGCGGGGTTCAGCGACGATCTCCTGGTGGCGGAGCTCTTCGGCCACGCGCGCGGGGCGTTCACGGGGGCGGTGGCCGCCCGCGAGGGCTACGTCGCCGAGGCCGAGGGGAGCACGCTCTTCATCGACGAGGTCGGCGACATGTCGCCCCTGGCGCAGGTCCGGCTCCTGCGCTTCCTCGAGGGGGGCGAGTACCGGCGCCTGGGCGAGACCGTCGCGCGCAAGGCGGACGTCCGGGTGATCAGCGCGACGAACGTGGACCTCGCGCGGCGGGTGCGGGAGGGGCGCTTCCGCGAGGACCTCTGGTTCCGCCTGAACGGCGAGCTCATCAGCGTGCCGCCGCTTCGCGAGCGGGGGGCGGACGTGCTCCTCCTGGCGCGGCACTTCCTGCACGAGCAGGCGGCCCGGCGCGGAGAGACGCCGCCGGCGCTGTCGCGCGAGGCGGAGGCGGCCCTCCTCGACCACCCGTGGCCCGGCAACGTCCGCGAGCTCGAGAACGAGATGCGGCGCCTGGGCGTGCGGGCCGCCGGCCGGGAGGTGAAGGTCGAGGACCTGTCGCCGGGGCTCCAGGCGCGGTCGGCCCGGAGGGCGGGGACCCTGCGCGCGGCCCTCCGGCACCGCGAGACCGAGCTCGTCCAGGACGCGCTCCAGCGTCACGGCGGCATCGTCTCGCGCGCCGCCGCGGAGCTGGGCATCACCCGCCAGGCCCTGTGGGCGAAGGTCCGGCGGCTTGGCCTCGTCAGCGAGAGCGCGTGAGGTGCTATCCTCGCCCGCCGTCGCGAGGAGGAGGCATGGCGCAGCGCGGGACCGAGGGCGGCCGCGGGTACGGGACCGGCCTGCGGCAGGTCGCGGGCAGCTGGCGGCTCCTCTCCGTCGTCCTCCTGTCGTTCTCGTCGGGCCTCCCGCTGGGCATCGTCTGGCTCGCGATCCCGGCGTGGATGGCGCGGGTCGGCGTCGACGTCAAGGTCATCGGCCTCTTCACCCTCGCCCAGGCGCCGTGGTCCTTCAAGCTCCTCTGGTCGCCCTGGATGGACCGGTTCCCGCCGCCCTTCCTCGGCCGGAAGCGGGGCTGGATCCTGATCGGGCAGGTCGCTCTTTTCGCGATCACCCTCTGGCTCGCCGGCGTGTCCAGCCACCCGGAGGCGGTGTGGGTGATCGGCGCGCTGGCCCTCGCCATCGCGTTCGCCTCCGCCACGCAGGACATCGCGATCGACGCGTACGCGGTCGAGGTGCTGCACCGGGACGAGCAGGGCTTCGCCTCGGGCGCGCGCACGGCCTTCTACCGGGCGGCCATGCTGGTGGCGGGAGGGGCGGCGATCACCCTTGCGGCGGAGACCTCCTGGACTTTCGTGAACGTGCTGCTGGCCCTGCTCTACCTGCCCTTCATGGTGGTCACCGTGATGGCGCCCGAGCCGGAGTCGCTGCCCGCGCCGCCGCGGACGCTCCGGGAAGCCGTGTGGGGGCCCTTCGTGGGCTTCCTCGCGCAGCACCGCTCGCTGGAGATCCTCGCCTTCGTCGTCCTCTACAAGCTCGGCGACAACCTGACGCAATCGCTGACCGGCCCCTTTCTCATCCAGACCGGCTTCGACGACTTCGACGTGGGTGTGGCCCGGACCACCATCGGGCAGGCCGCGGCGATCGTCGGCACCCTCGTCGGGGGCATTCTCACCGACCGGATGGGCCTCGGCCGGGCGCTCTGGGTCTTCGGGTTCCTCCAGCTCGTCTCCAACCTCGGCTACGCCGCGGTCGCGCACGTCGGGCCGAACCGCCCGCTCATGTACGCCGCGCAGGCCTTCGAGCTCGGGTCGAGCGGCCTCGGACAAGGGGCCTTCGGCGTGCTGCTGCTCCGCCTCACGCAGAAGCGGTTCTCGGCAACGCAGTACGCGCTCCTGTCGAGCCTCTTCACCCTCCCGCGCATCCTCGCGGGCCCGGTGACGGGCGTGCTCGCCGACGCGATGGGCTGGCGGGACTTCTTCGTCCTCACCGTCGTCTTCGGCGTGCCCGGAATGGTGATGCTGGCGCGCTTCGTGCCGTGGGGCGTGCGGGACGTCGAGTTCGAGGTGCTCGCCCCGTCCAGGGGGGCGCCGCTCTCCAGGCGGGGGCTCGCGGCTCGTGCGGGGGCGGGAGCGCTGGTCACGTTCCTCGTGGGCCTTGCGGGGATCGCTCTCGTG
>JBGPQQ010000324.1:0-4774 GCA_041489115.1 Vicinamibacteria bacterium
AACGGCATCAACAACATCGCCGCCGTCGCCGAGGGCAATCGGCTCTTGCCGGGTCAGGCCAGCGCCGTGAGCGCGCTGCTCATGGGGCTGCCCTGGTGCATCGCCGCCCTGGGCCCGGTCGTCGCGGGCGTCCTGGCCGATCCCGCCCGCGGCGGAACGCCGGCCGGAGCCCTGGGCTGGTTCATGCTGCTCATGCCCCTCGGGCTCGCCGCCGCCGTTCGCGTCCGGTCGAGGAAAGCCTAGCCGCCCCTCCGTCCGCCGCGCAGAGACGGCGGCGACGCCCCCCCCGGGGGTTGTGTGTTCTCACCCCCCGAGAGTAAGGTACCGTTCGCTCGGGGCTCGGACCCGAGGCACCCCCGCATCCCGCCCCTGCAGGTGGGGCCATCAGGAGTGGGAGCGGTGCGCGACCTGGAGGAGCACGATGGGACGATCGTGGAGCTGTGCGGGAGGGCTCTTCGTTGCTGCGGTGATCGCGGCCCCAGGCGCGCCTGGGGTGGCGGGCACGTCGACGCCTAAGGACGTGGCCGGGCACATCTCGGTGCAGGGGGGCGCGAGCGCGCGCGTCGAAGTGGACGGGAAGACCGTCTACTTCGATCCCTTCTTCGACGAGAAGACGCCCGCTCCTGCGGCGGATCTGATCCTGATCACGCACGGGCACGATCGTCACTGCTCGCCCGCGACGATCGCCCACATCCTGAAACCCGAGACGACGATCGTCGCCCCCGAAGGCTGCGCTCGGACCCTGCGTGAGACGGCGAAGCGGCCCATTACGACGCCGGTGCCGGGCAAGATCACGCAGTTCGCGGGCTTGACGGTCGAGCCCGTGCCGGCCTACACGCCTCAGCACCCGGACCACCCGCGCGAGGCGGGCGGCGTCGGGTACGTGCTGACGATCGGCGGCGTGAGGGTCTATCACTCGGGCTCGACGGCCCTCGTGCCGGAGCTGAAGGAGGTGCGCGCCGACGTCGCGCTGCTCGCGTTCTGGGAAGGCTACATCCTCGGCACGCAGGACGCGGCCGAGCTCGCGCGCAGCCTCGGCGCGAAGTTCGTCATCCCCATCCACTGCAAGCCCGAGGAGGCGGTCAAGCTCCGCGACGCGCTACAGCCCTCGATCCGTGTGCTGATCAAGAAGTGAACCCAGCGTCTTCGCTCCGCCGCCCCTCAGTTCAATACCCAGCGAACCCCGACGTCTCTGGCGATTCGTTTCGAAACCGCCTTGCCCGTCATGAGTCCCGCGGGCAATCCTCCGCCCGGCGAGATCCACTGGCCGACCATGTAGAAGCTCCCGAGTCCCGGGAGCACACACGGGAGCGGCCTGATGCCCGTGGCCGGCGTGTAGAGCCAGCCCTCCATGCTGCCCCTCCAGTTGCCCGTGTAGCGGACGATGGTCGCGGGCGTCGCGACATCCACGACCCGGACCTTGCCCCGCGCCTTCGGGAAGCGGCTCTCGAACACGGCGGTGACCGCGGCGGCCACGCGCTGCTTCTCGGCCTCGTAGTGGACGGCGTCCTTCTCGCGCAACCCGCACCAGTACTCGTGGTTGTACGTCGTCAGGACACACACGACCGCGGTCTGGCCCGCCGGGGCGAAGGTCGGGTCGAAGTTGAAGACGCGGAACGCGACTGCGTCCTCCGTCGTCTCGGGATCCACCTGGATGTCCTTGTCCAGGAGAAGCACGACGGCCCCCGGCTCGCCGCCGAGGTCCGCGTCGACGCCGAGCGACACCTGGACGTAGGACGGGAAAGGCTTGTAGGTCTCGTAGATCTTCTGGATCCTGTCGTCCGTGAATCTGCCTTCGAGCATGTCGAAGATTGTGGCGTGGCCGTCGGCCGCCGAGACGACGATGTCCGCCCGCAGTTCCTCGCCGCCCTGGAGAGCGACTCCGACGGCCCGCCCGTTCTCGACCAGGATGCGCTCGACCCGGGCCTTGAACCGGATGCGGCCGCCGAGCTTCTTGTAGTTGTCCTCGATGAGGCCGATCATCCGCAGCGACCCGCCGATCGGGTAGCCGGCGTTCCCCCGGGCCATCCAGGCCAGGGAGAAGACGATGGCCAGGAGCGAGAGCTCGCTGATCCCGGCCGAGAAGAACTTCCGCAGGATGGGGTTCGTGAATCTCCTCGAGTAGTCCGCCATGCTGAGCTTGCCGTACCTGGACAGCGTCGGGAGGCAGGGGACGAGGCCCAGGTAGGCGCCGACGTTCTGGAAGAAGCTATCGCCCTCGGGCATGCGGAGCCTGGCGACCTTCCGCACGAGTCCGACGAACTCCTTGACGGCCGCGGCGTCCTGGGGCGCTTTGGCCAGGAGCTCGGCCTCCAGGCGGTCGGGGTCGCGGTAGATCGTGATCCGGTCCGCCCCGCGCTCGAGCACCTGGAACGCCGGGTCCTCGAAGAACTCGAGCCGGCCGATGTCGAAGACCTCTTTCCAGCCGGCGTTCAGCTGACCGCCATCCTTCGACCCGACGAGCCAGTGAATGCAGTTCTCGAAGGTGAAGCCACCCTTCTTCCAGGCCGTGGCCAGGCCGCCGGAGATCGTGTGCATCTCCAGGATCTCGGTGTCGAACCCGAGCCGCCGCAGGTAGACGCCGGTGCAAAGTCCGGCGATCCCGCCGCCGACGATGAGGACCTTTCTGCTCTCCATTCCGGTCTCCCTTGACCTACAGGCACTCCCTTCCGCAGGCGGCGCGGAAGGACGCCCGACCGTCCCCTCACGGACCTGCGGCTACCCTTCGCCACAGTACCTCATCGCTCCCCTTGCCGGACAGTCCGGTTCGAGGTTCTCCCTCGACCTTGAGTTTCTCCACCCGAAGAGGATAGTTTCTCGGTCACCGGATGCAGGCAATGTCGAGGGATCGCCGGGTTGGCGTGGGGCTCCGGGCTCGCCCCTGCTCGCAGCGGGAACCCCGTGGGTGACCCCGGCCGGCGCCTCGCCGGCCACGCTGCAGCCGCACGCATCGCCCGCGGGCCCCAATCCTGTGCGGAGCCCGCGGGTCGGCGGTTGAGTCCATCTTTTCCGCGACCATGACAACCGCAGCTCGGGGTCCATGTCCATACACCCGCTATCCAACTCGAGGGTCTGGCCGGAGTACGTAACCGCGCGCTGCTGGCCGCGCGCCTGACGGGCCTCGGCTGGCGCGAGGCGACGTCGCTCGGCGTCCTGATGAACACCCGCGGCCTGATGGAGCTGATCGTCCTCAACGTCGGGCTGGAGCTGAGGATGATCTCGGAGACGGTGATCGCGATGATGGTGCTGATGGCGGTGGTGACGACCGTCGCGACCGAGCCCCTCCTGGGCCTGCTGTTGCCCGCGGCCTCCCGCGTGGCGCGACCGGGCGCGCAGGCCGAAACCGATTTCGGCGAGACGCCTTAGTACTTTAGCCGCAGCGCGAACTGCGCGTACCGCTGATCCGCCAGTCCCTTGCTCGGGTTCTCGCCGTCGAGGAACTCCAGGCCCACGCTCACGTGGGCCGCGGCATCCAGGGCATAGCTCAGCGTGCCCTTCCACTGGCGATGCGAATCGCGCCCATCGTCGAGGCCGCTGCGTTCTGCAACGTCGCGCCAGTACATCCAGGAGAACGCGACCTCCAGCCGTTTGTGAAGCCGGCCGTCGGCGGGGTAGAAGGCGACGTCGACCCCGGCGTTCAGCCGGGCCACGGAGCCGGTCGGCCTTCCCGGCGCCGCTTTCGCGACGCGCTCGAACTCGACCCCCACGGCGGGTTGCCAGACAACGCGGAGCGAATCCGGTCCGCGTGCGAGACCGACGGCGTAACGAGGGACGAGAGGCATGTAGAGCAGCGAGCCCTGGGCGCTCTCGGTGCTCTTCACCGCGTCGCGTTTGTACTCTCCCTTGAGCTGCGTGTAGTGGGATGCCGTGGCAGGGTCGCCCGCGGTGTTGAGGACGCTGACGCCCGCCAGGAGCGAGTCCTGCTCCTGCTTCAATTGTGTCTTGCGGTGGTACTCGACGAACGGACCCACCTTCCAGCTCGCGGCCGACGGGCTCCGGGGAGAAACGAGGTCCAGCGTCAGGCCCGCATCGATGCTGTAGTACGTCTTGGCGCCGGCGGGCCAGGTGGCCTGGAACTGGGCCGGCTTCTCGACGGCGTTCTTGTCGAACACGGCGGCGCGCAGGTTGACCCGGCTCAGGAAGTGCGACGACTGGGCCTGGGCCGCTGGGGCCATCATCGCGAGGCATGCGGCGAGGGCTGCGCGTCGTCGGCCGGGCCTCATCATCGCTAGTGCTTCCCGGCCGACCGTCGGTGGACGAGGTCCACGGAATCCCCGACGGTTTTCAGTCTCCCGGCCTCATCGAGCGTGACGGGCAAGCCGCCGTACGACCGCGTGATGTCCGTGTAGGACTTGGCCATGGCGGAGCGGAGTAGGGGAGACATGCCGAGGTCCTCCCACAGCCTCTGATCGTCCCGGAGGCTGGAAGGACTCTGCTGCACGACCGCCGCCAGCTTGGCCACCACTCGCACCCGAACCTCGGGCCGGCTCGGAGCGGCGCGCTCGACTTCGAGGGCGACGGGGGCCTTGGCGGTGCGCATCCCACCAGCGGCCCGCGCCGGCGCGCCGCGCTTGGACAGCGTTTTCGGTCGCGCCGACTTCGCCCTCTTGCGGACCTGTGGGCGTTTGCGTGCGGCCTGCTTGCGAGATCGCCTGGTCCTGGCCTGGGCCGCCATTCGCTCTCCCTCCCGCGCTCTACTTCTGGACCTGCTCGATCGTCACGGCGACCTTGCCGTCGTTGTCGCCGAGCGCCGTGATCTCGTCGTTCATCGTCA
>JBGPQQ010000325.1:0-4768 GCA_041489115.1 Vicinamibacteria bacterium
AGCCGGGCAGCCCCGCCGACGGCCACGCCTGGCTCGAAGGCAGCGATTTCGAGCTGGGCCGCGACGGCACGCCTGGCCCAGGGTACGACCCCGCGCTGACCGTACCCTTCCCATCACCCCGGAGCCGCCGATGACCGATCTCGCCGCGTTCGCCGCCGCGCTCACCTCCGAGCGCTTCACCCACACGTCGCTCGCCGACGGCACCGGCGTCATCCTCGACATCGACGGAATGCACGTCCTCACCCTGAACGAGACGGGCGAGGTCCTCGTCCGGGCCGTGCTGGCTGGCGCCGCGGACGAGGCCGAGCTGGTGAGCCGCCTCGTCGCCGAATTCGAAGTCGAGGCGCCGCAGGCTCGGGAGGACGTCGGGGCCTTCGTCGCCGAGCTCGACGCGCGCCTCCCGCCGTGACCGCCCCGGCCCGTTTCCGCTTCCGCCCGCCCCACGTGGAGATCGACGCCACGATCGGGTGGGTGCTGGCGCGCAGCTTCGGGCCAACCGATGCGGAGCTCGGCCCGCCGCCGGACCCTGCCGGCGCGGTCGAACGCGCCCGGCAGCTCGACCTGGCCGCGCGGATCGGGGCCCGCACCCCGGTCGAGATCCTGCAGCGCGAGCTCGGCGCCGAGCGGGCGCGCGAGCTGCTCGTCGCCTCGGCCGTGGTCGGCGCGATCAACACCCGGCTGCTCGCACTCGCCCACGAGATCGCCGCGCTGGCCGAGGCCGCCCACGCTCCGGTCGTGTTTCTCAAGGGCATCGCCCTGCTCGCGAGCGGCACCGTCCGCGACAACGCCCGCGCCCTCTCCGACGTCGACGTGCTGGTGCGCGACGGGGACGCCCCCGCGCTGATCGGCCGCCTCCGGGAGGCGGGATTCGTCTCGGCGGACTTTCCTCCGACCGAATACCACTTCCCCCCGCTCACGCGCGGCGCCAGCGAGATGATCGAGGTCCACGTCCGCGTGCTCGGCGTCCGGGCGACGCCCGACGGCCCCTGGGTCGGGCTCGACGACCTCCTCTCCCTCGGCCACCTGGGTACGCTGCCGGGGTGGCCGGCAACGACCTGCGCCCCGTCCGTGGAGTTCCTCCGGGCCCATGCCCTCGTCCACGGCCTCGCCCAGCACGGTCTCACCCCCGACGACTACCCGATGACACGGATGTTCTGCGACCTCGTCGATCTCGGCCCGAACGGAGGAGCTCCCACGGGGCCGCCGGAGCACGCGCCTGGCCTCGCGATCGACGCCCGCCCCGACGAGGTGTCGGCGGCGCTGGCGCTGTGCGAGAGCCTCCGGGCCGGCGCGGCGGCAGGGATCGACTCGGCCGGGGCGCACCCCGAGCAGCGTGCACTCCTCCACCACCTCGTGCTCGGGCCGGGCGACGAGCGCTACAGGGCGGCGCTGCGCCTGCAGGCACTGCTGAGCTTCCCGACCGACCTCTCACCCGCCCGCTACTGGTGGCGGAAGATTATTGAAACGGTCTTCCCTTCGCGCGGCCAGCTCGACGTGATCTACGGGCCGCGGCGCACCCGTCTCGGCTACGCCCTGCTCCGGCTCTGGCGCCCGTTCGACCTGGCCCTGCGCACCATCCGCTACTCGGTTCTCGCCCTGCGCGGAAGAACCAGGAGCCGTGCGGCCGTCGAGCCAGTCATCCGGGCGAACCCGCCGGAGAGGTAGCCCGCTGGTTAGTCTAGGAGGAGTGGCCAACGTCTGCCGGCGCTGTAGGCTTTGCTGCGACGGGACGCTGTTCGTCAGCGTCTGCCCGGCGACACGTCCCTCTTCGAGCGACTCGAGGCTTTCGTCAAGAGCCTGGGAAGCTCCGACGCGCCTGCCGACGACGCTCTCCTGGCGCTGCGGCGCGACAAGCGCCAGCTCATCTCGGACGTGGTCGTTCTATCGGTCCTCCTGCGCCAGCAGTTCCGCGGGCCGGAGAAGAAGAAGGACGAGGCGGGCGGCTGATCCGCCAGCTACATCGAGATCGGCGTCGCAAGGCCCGCTGAGACGCGCTCCTGGCTGATTGCCTCTGGACAGCGCCGATCGCACGGAGTAGAACTCCATGCGTGAGTAGGCACGGAAGGTCGAGGTGTAGCTATGAGCCTTGAGAAGCTGGAATCAGTGGTATCCCGCCTGTTCTTCTACGGCGCGTTCGTGCTGCTCGTGCTTGCTCTGGTCGAGAGGATCGCAAACGAATTCGGCCAGACGATCCTGCGAGTGTCCAGGGCAGCCACCATGCTGGAGATGGCTATCGTTCTGTTGGTGTTCGTCATCGCCATCCAGCTGAGGGCGATCAGCGTAGCGGTCAAGCGGAACCCCTGAGTCGAGCCCGCTCATCCCCAAACGCTACGGCAGGGGTAGAAGCGGATCGTGCCGCGCAGCGTAGCGCGGGCTCGGGGTGCGCGAGAATCGGCTCGCCGTCCGGGGGCTTCGCAAGAACTACGCCAAGGCGGCGGCCTACATCCACCTCACGCACGCCGAGCGGCTGACGGCCTTGCGGTGGCCGACGCCTTGGCCGGGTGGGTTCCGCAGGTGGCACGAGGGGGGCACCGCATTTCACTGCCATCCCGCATCTCGCAGAAACCCCGCTGTTCGTCGATAGCTCGCTCACGCTGATGGTCCGGGTGGCGGACTTGGCGGCCTACGCAACACGCTCTTACCCCCGGTACGACCGGACCCCCGGCGGGCCACTGGTCGGTCTGCGCCACTTCACGGCCAGAACGCCGTGCGACCGTCGCGTTTGTCTGGATCGCGGGCGCTGACCTTGCCTCACAGGGGGCGGAGCTATACGCCCGGAGCAGCGGTGCGTTGCCACTTCAATATTGACTTGCTAGTTCGATATTAAGTTGACACTTTCGTTTTAGTAGACTAGGCTCCAAAGACATGGGAGCTCTGGTCCGCACGCTCCACGACACTGCCGCCGCCCGAGTCCTCCGTGCCGAGTTGATGGCCATCGCCACTGCCGTTGCTCGCGACCCGAGTCGGACGGGCACGCTTCGCCTGGTACGCCCGAGGATCTCGGAAGAGCGACTCGAGGAAGAGTGGCGCGCGGCGGCCCAAGCCCTGCGCCCGGCCGTGCTGTCGCGCCTCTCCCTTCAAGCGGCGTTCCCCGACGGTCGCTCGCGGGTCTTCGGCGTATTGCGGGGGACGCCGCCCGAGCTTGGTGCCGGCCGCGGGGCGCCGCGGCCCGGCCGCGTGCGCCTCCCTTCGCGCGACCTCTCTTTCGTCGTCGAGAAACTGCTGGTGTGGGCGTGGCTCACCCGGAGAGGGCCGCTTACCCGGAAGTGGCTGGAGCGCACCGCGGGCTGCACCTACCCGACCGTCGCCGCCGTGGTGAAGCGGCTCGGAAGTGCTCTCCATCGCCATCCAGACCGCCGGATCGAGTTGAAGCAGGTACCGCGCGAGGAGTGGGGTCGCCTGTTCGCTCTCTCCGGCGAAGCCCGTTCCGTGATGTGCTTCGCGGACAGGTCCGGTCAGCCCGACACCGCCGCCGCACTGCTGCAGCGCCTCGGCAAGCTGGCGCCGCGTGGGGTCGCCGTGGGCGGCATCGCGGGGGCTCGCCGGTACGACGCGGAGCTGGATCTGGTCGGTCTTCCGCGGGTGGACCTCTCGATTCACGCCCCCGAAAGGGACGCGGACATCGGCTTCGTCGGCCGAGTGGACCCCGCCCTCAAGCCGGTGACGGACCCAGGCGATCCGGCGCAACTGGTCCTGCACTTCGTGCGGCACGCGGACCCTCTCTTCACACCGAATCCGGGGGGCCTGCCGTGGGCGGATCCGGTGGAGTGTCTACTGGATCTTCACGAGGCACGGCTGGAGGCTCAGGCGCTGGAGTTCCTCGACGCTCTCACACCAAAGGGGGGCGCGGCGGGATGAGCCGGACCTGGGGCGGGTGCTGACGATCGCTCGACTCGTGGGCCGCGACACCGTGGCCGAGTGGTCCGGGGCCTGGGTAGAGGCCCTCCGGAGTCTCCACCCGGGTCGGTGGTCGGAGCTTGCCGCCAGGGCCGGCGACGGAGCTGCTCGCGCACGTCCCGGTGACGCCCGACGAGTTCAGGGCTGTGGCGGAGCGGCTCGTCGTGGACGCCATCGGACCCCTCGAGGATGCCGCCCGCCGGGCGGCTCTGGCGAAGCGAAGCTGATCCCCTGGGAGCGAGTCCGTCGGCGGACCCCTCGGGCGGCGGCAACTCACCGCCGTCCGGGTGACAGGGCACCCCGTGTCGAGGCGGAGCTTCTCGCGATCGACCTCCGTGCCATCCGGGCGCAACTGGGCAAGACGCAGGCGGAGATCGCGGAAGCCCTCGGGTCGAGCCAGAGCCGGATTTCCGACCTCGAGCGCCAGGGAGACCACCGATTGTCCACGCTGCGTCGCTACGTGAAGGCGCTCGGGGGCGAGCTCTCGCTCGTCGCTCGCTTCGGGCGCCGCAGGGTGCGCCTGAACGTCTGATCGGAGGCGAGGTGAAGGCGCGCGTGGTCACACGGGTCCAGCGCACCTGCTGCAAGCGCGCCCCGTGGCCGTGGTAGTGGTCAGGCGCCGTGAACTCGTGACTAACGGGCCGGGGCGGCTTGGGCCGGCGTCGCCTCCGGCGCGCGCAAGGTATAAGCGTGCCCGGAGGGGGCGGGGCCGGTGAGGTTCTTCTCGATGCGGTTCACGCCCGCGAGCTCGTCCGGCGTGAGGGCCACCGCCACGTCCATGCCGCGCAGGTCGTTGTGGATGACCGCGTTCTCCCGGATCACGAGCAGCGTCGGGTCGTTGCGTGTGTCGCTGAGCTCGACCCCCGAGACG
>JBGPQQ010000326.1:0-4753 GCA_041489115.1 Vicinamibacteria bacterium
CGCCGGCTTCCGTCCCGAGCGACTCCGACGCGGAGACGGGGCCCGCGACCACCTCTACCCCGCCCGAGGTCGCCACGACGCGACTTCGGAGCATCTCGTCGAACTCCAGCCGGATGCCTCGCCCTTCGAGCCTCACGACCGACGCGTCGGCCGCGGGCGCCTCCAGGGCCAGAAGCGGCGCGAGAGCCACGATGCGCAGCATGCCTTTCACGGTTCCACCCTCCGTCTCCTAGCCCGAGACGCCACGCATCGGTCGAAGCCTCAGCGCACCGTCCGCTTCCAGCGCCTGCCGGCACGCCCAGCGAACGGGATGGAGCGCTCCCTTCACCTCCAGCTCCGCGCGGAGCCGGAGCCCCTGCCACTCGGCCCTGGCGGGGAGGGGCAGACGGGCCTGCCGAATCCGCCCCGGGAGCGGATAGCCGGGGTCGAGACCTCCGCTCGCGAGCACGCGTCCCTCCGCGGTCTCCACGACCAGGCGCAGGACCCCCGGCACCCCGGCGATGCCGTCGTTCGCAAGGCCGACCACGAGCCCTCCCTCGTACTGCCAGACGAACGAGGGGCGCACCCGATACCCGATGCGCCGGGCGATGGTGTCGATCATCTCCGGGTATTGGCGGTAGTAGGCGAGGACATTCTCGGGCCGCTCCCGGTGCCAGTTCCAGAGGGACCAGTAGTTCGCGCCGACGTCCATGACGTGGGCGATCACGTTGTCGGTCCGGGTCACGCCCTCTTCGATCCGGAGCGACTCGGGCGAGCCGTCGGACATGCCGACCTCGAGCACGGCCGCGACCCAGGGCGGGCGGTTCGAGATCGCCTCGATCTGCTCGTTCTCGACGAATATGGTGTCGGTGCGCAGCCAGTTGTGGGAGCGCACCGTGCGGTCCACGAGCTCCGAGTTGCCGACCCGGCTCCAGTCCGGCTGGGTGTTGGTGACGAGCGGGGTCTTCTTCCAGTGCTCGAGCTGGACCTCGAACATGCGGACGAAGGTGGCCTCGGCGGTGGCCGCGTCCGGGAACGGGTGGCCGCGGTAGGGCCAGGTGTGCCCCTCGCCCCAGAAGCCGTACATGCAGGTGTCCACGTACTCCACGAGCGGGCTGCCGTCGAGCTCCGCCGCGAGGAGGCCGATCAGCTCGCGGAACGCCTCCTGGAAGAACGGGTGGTCGTAGCGGGGCTCCTCGTGCCGCTTGGTGTGGCGCACGCCCGTGCCGCTCGCGCCCGAGCGCTTCCACTCGCCCTCGAGCGGGACCATCGTGACCTTCTCGAGCACGAAGTCGGGCAGCGATGGCCCCGCGATGTCCGGGTCGCTCATCATCACGCGGAAGCCGAGACGCTTGCCGTGCCGCCGCGCCGCCGCGAGCGCGACCTTCCAGTACTCCTCCGGGTCGAGACGGCCGGGCCGCTTCTGCAGGTCGCGCCACGTGGGGCGCAGGTAGAGCTTCTGCCCGAGCGGGATCTGTGCGAACGCCTCGATCGTGCCCTCGACGTCGAGGCTCTCGAACGTGGCGGCCGCGAAGTCGCCGGTCAGGTACGTCACCAGGCCCTTGCCGTACCCGGGCACCACGTCGTCGGACGGCGTCGTCGCCATCACGACCTCCGAGCCGGGCAGGACCTCCTCGGGCGGGTACTGCGGGAACGGACCCTGGTTCAGGCGGTCACGCACCGGGGGCGCCGTGCCCCAGTCGTAGCGGTCCCAGTTGTGCGCGGGAACGAACCCGCCGGCCGGCCGGGGAAGGAGACCAGCCCCGGTGAGGGCCGAAGCGCCTACCAGGAAAGAGCGGCGGCCCGGCGTCCGGCTCGCTGAAGCCATGGCACCCTCGGCGTGGAAGCTACGCCATCTCTCCGCCGTCCTGCGGGACAGGGAGACTGTAGCACTCGGTACAAGGGAAGGCGCCGGCGAGGAGCGGCGGCTGGCGGCAGCGCATGGATGGCCCGAAGCCGGCCAGAGCTCCCGCGGCTGTATCAGGAGGCCCCGTGGTCCAGTCCGGTGGTCGCGTTTCCTGCCGAAGAGCGGCTACTTGGGCATCGGGCCGGGCAGGGCCACGAAGCGATGGGTGAAATCCCGATCCACGGCAAAGGCCTCGCGGATGCCGAGCCGCTCCATCACCACGAAGCTCAGGCAGTCGACGAAGCTGTAGTCCTTGTCCTGGTGTTTCGCGAGGTAGGCGAGGGCCGCGCGCTCCTCCTCGGCCGTCGCGTGATGCACCTGGCCGAAAGTGCCTGCGAGCAGTTGCTGGCCGATCTCCACCGCGAGGGCGTGCCGGGCCCGAGGATCGGTGCCGGCCTTCGTGCGCAGCAGCGTCACCGTCTCGGCGACCACGTGGTTGGTGGTGAGCACGAAGTCCGCCAGGGGCCGGTCACGGTGGCTTTCGAAGACCTGACGCACGCGGGCGTGGTTGACATCATCCGCGTAGACGAGCGCGAAGAGGAAGCCCGTATCGAGGAAGATCACTCGTGCGGGTCGCCGTAGAGGTACTCGTCGTGCCTCTCGGAGACGTCGGAGGGTTCACCCCTGGCAATCCCGATCAGCCTGTCGATCGCCTTCCACCCGGTGGGATCGTCGGGGTCACGAGCGACCGGCGCCAGCACCAGCACCTCCACCTCGCTGTGCTCCTCGAGCGAGAGCGGCTCCTTCGGCTTCAGGACACCGTCCTCGTAGATCGCCTTGACCGCGGTCGTCATGTCTCCAGCCTCGCCTCGATTGTACCGCGCCTCACGTCTTCGGAGGCGTCGCCTTGTCCCCGATGGCCGGAACGTACCACGACCCCGGCCGGCGGGCCCTGCGCCCGGCGCCGGCGGCGAGGCTGCCCAGGGGAGCCGCCGCCGCGACCGCCATCAAACTCTGAACTGCCCTGCGTCGATCCATGGTCTTCCTCCTGCCGGAGCTTCCTGCTTCGCGGCCCGCCATCTCGCGGGACCGGGGGGACTGCAGCATTGGCACCGCCGCACTGCGCCAAGGAAGACGCCGAGGGACTACGGCCGGGAATCGGGCGGATCCACTCCCGGCTCCGTGACCGTCAGGATCTGGTCGGGGGCGACGTCGGTGAGGCGCTGGACGAGCCCGCTGGGCCAGCGGATCTCGATCGACTGGATCGCCCTCTCCCCTCCCAGGCCGAGGTGAACGCGCCGGTCGCCGGCCGAGAGGTAGCCGCCCGTGGTCCGGGCCGTGGCCTGGCGGAGGGCCCCGGAGGCCGTGGTCAGCCGGACCTCGGCCCCGATGCCGTCGCGGTTGCTGCGCCGGCCGACGAGACGGAGCTCGATCCAGTGGCCGCCGTTGCCGCCCTCGTTGCGGAGGACACGGCCGCGGTCGTCGAGGGTGCTCACCACCATGTCGAGGTCGCCGTCGTCGTCGATGTCCCCGATCGCCAGCCCCCGCGCCGCCCACTCCATGCGGAAGACGTCGCCCGCGCCGGCCGAGACGTCGCGGAAGCGCCCGCCCTCGTTCCGGGCGAGGAGCGGCGGCTGCCTATAGCGCAGGTGGGGCGAGGTCAGCTCGATCGTGTCGAGGACGTGCCCCTGGACGAGGAAGAGGTCCTTCCACCCGTCGTTGTCGTAGTCCAGGAAGCGGACGCCCCAGCCGGACGAGAGGAGGCTCATCCGTCCCAGGCCCGAGGCGTGGGTCTCGTACGAGAAGGTCCGGTCCCCCAGGTTGCGGTAGAGCGCGTAGCACTGGTTGGCGAGGTTCGTGACCACGACGTCCGGCCGGCCGTCGTTGTCGTAGTCGGCGAAATCGACCCCCATGCCGGAGAAGGCCTTGCCGTCCTGGTCGAAGGCGGCGAAGGCCTGGAAGGCCACCTCCTCGAAGCGCCCGTCCCCCCGGTTGCGGTAGAGGAACTGCCGCACCGCGTCGTTCGAGACGAAGAGGTCGGTGAAGCCGTCGCCGTCGAAGTCGGCCATCGCGACTCCGAGCGACTTGCCCTCCGGGTTGGCGACGCCCGCCTCCTTCGAGACGTCGCGGAAGCGGCCGCCGCCCTCGTTGTGGTAGAGGATGGCGGTCGCGCCCTTGAACAGGTTGGGGTGGCAATAGGCCCGTGGACCCGTGGGCGCCTTTTCGGGGAAAGGGTTGTAGGCAGCGGTGCAGTAGGGGTTGTAGGCGAACGACCATTCCATGTAGCGGGCGACGAAGAGGTCCAACCGGCCGTCGTGGTCGAAGTCCACGAAGGCGGCGCTCGTGGACCAGCCGCCGCCCTGTACCCCGGCCTCGGCGGTCACGTCGGTGAAGCGGCCGTCGCCCTCGTTGCGGTAGAGGTGGTTCCCGCCGAAGCCGGTGACGTAGAGGTCCTCGTCCCCGTCGTTGTCGTAATCGCCGACCGCGACCCCCTGCCCGTAGCCCACGCCGGCCAGGCCCGCCGCCGCCGTCACGTCCTCGAAGCGGCCGTCGGGCTTCTGCCGGTACAGCCGGTTCCAGAAGCGCGGCCCGTCCTTGATCGGCAGCGCTCCGGGCGGCATCGGGTCGTCGATGCGCGCCCCGTTCGCGAAGAAGATGTCGAGGCGGCCGTCGCCGTCGTAGTCGAAGAGGGCCACCCCCGAGCCCATCGTCTCCGGCAGGTACTTCTGAGAGGTGGAAGAAGACACGTGGCGGAAGTCGACGCCGACGCCGTCTGTCACGTCCACGAAGCGGACCGCCTCGGGGGCGGGCGGCGGGGCGGCACCCGCGAGCAGCGCGAACGCCGGGGCGACGAGCAGGAGACCGCGCACGTCAGTGCTCACCGTGGGGTGGCGGCCGCTCGCGCGGGGACGGCCGTCACCGCGCCCC
>JBGPQQ010000327.1:0-4738 GCA_041489115.1 Vicinamibacteria bacterium
CGCGAGCGCCTCCGGCCAGAGGACCGAGATCCCGGAGCCCCGGAGGAAGACGCCCCGGATGATCTCCGCGTAGTAACGCAGCGGGATCGCGTACGTCACCAGCTGGATTGCGCGGGGCATGTTCTCGATGGGGAAAATCAGCCCCGACAGGTAGACCATCGGGATCATCGCCAGGAAGGCGGCCGCCATCATCGCCTGTTGCTGGTTTCGCACCAGCGTCGAGACGAGGAGCCCCACCCCAAGGGTAACGAGCAGGAAGAGGAGGGTGAGCCCGAGGAGCAGCGGGAACGATCCCCGCAGGGGCACGCGGAAGCCGAAGACGGCCACGGCCGTGATGAGGAACACGTGGACGACGCCGATGAGGGCGAAGGGCGCCAGCTTGCCTACGATGAGCTGCCAGGGACGGATCGGGGTCACGATGAGCTGCTCCATCGTCCCTACCTCCTTCTCGCGCACGACCCCCATGGCGGACAACAGCATCGTCATCACCATGAGCACCATGGCCAGGACGGCGGGGACGTAGAACCAGCGGCTCTTGAGGTCGGGGTTGTAGAAGACACGGGGCTGCAGGTCGATCTGCCCGGGCCGGCGGGCGAGCGCCTCGCCGGCGGCAGGGCGCAGCCGCGCGGCCTGGACCTCCGCCGCGAAGCCCTGCGTGAGGGCGCCCGCGTAGCCGAGGGCGACGTTCGCCGAGGCGGCGTCGCTGCCGTCCACGATCACCTGCAGGGCGGCGGTGCGGCCCGAGGCGAGCGCCGAACCGAACCCCGGCGCGATCACGAGGCCCAGCTGCGCGCGCGAGGTCACGAGCCAGCGGTCCACGTCCTCGGCCCGCTCCTCGGCCCCCACCACCTCGAAGTAGCCGGAACGGACGAACCGGGTGACGAGGTCCCGGCTGGAGGCGCTTCGATCCTGGTCCACCAGCACCATCGGCACGTCGGTCACGTCGGTGTTCACGGCGAAACCGAAGACGACGATCATGACCACGGGCGAGACGAAGATGACAGGGAGCATGCGCCGGTCGCGCCGGATCTGGAGCAGCTCCTTCACGATCACGCGCCAGAGGACGTACATCGCGCTCACCCCTCCCGGCGCGCGAGACGCGCCGAGGCCAGCGTCACCGTGGCGAAGCCGTAGACGACGAGGGCGACCACCTGGGGCCAGTAGGGGGCGAGCCCCTCGCCCTTGAGGATCACGCCGCGCAGGATCACCAGGAAGTAGCGGGCGGGCACGAGGTAGGTGATGGCCTGGAGCCACGGCGGCATGATCCGGATCTGGAAGATGAAGCCGGACAGGAGGATCGAAGGCAGCATGGACGCGATGAGCCCGGCCTGGAAGGCGAAGGTCTGCGTGTCGGCGATCGTGGAGATGAGGAGGCCGAAGCCCAGCGCACCGAAGAGGTAGAGGAGCGTCGCGACCAGCAGATCGAGGTGCGGCCCGCGGATCACCACCCCGAAGAGCGCGCGGGCGGCGACGAGGATGATGACCGTGGCGAGGAGCGAGATGCCCAGGTAGGGGACCGTCTTGCCCAGGATGAGCTCCCAGGTGCGGAGAGGCGCCACCCGCAGCTGCTCCATCGTGCCGCGCTCCTTCTCGCGCACGACCGACAGCGCGGTGGACAGGACGGCGGTCAGCATGAGGAGGAAGCCGATGAGGCCGGGTACCAGGAACTGCGTGGACTTGAGCTCGGGGTTGTAGAGAACGCGTGGCTCGAGGTCGAGGGGGGGCGTCGGCCGCCGGCCCCCGCCGGGTCCGGACCAGGCTTCGAGGACCAGCGCCACGTTCGCCTCGGAGACGAGCGCCCGCGCGTACCCGAGGACGGTGGTGGCGGTCGTGGAGTCGGCCCCGTCGAGCAGCAGCTGGACGGCGGTCCGGCGGCCGGTCGCGAGATCCCGCCCGAAGCCCTCGGGGAGGACGAGGACGGCCCTGGCCGTGCGGCGCTCCAGGAGCCGCTCGAGGTCCTGGCCGGCATCCGGTGTCGCCACGAGGTCGAAGTAGGTCGAGTGGGTGAAGGAGGCGACGAGCTCGCGGCTGCGGGCAGTGCGGTCGCGGTCCTGCACCGCGAGCTTGACGTGGCGGACGTCGAAGTTGAGGGCGAAACCGTAGAGCACCAGCATGAACGCCGGCAGCCCGATCAGCATGATGAGGGAGAAGGGGTCGCGGCGGATCTGCCGGATCTCCTTCGCCACGACCGCGCCGAGGCGCCTCACCGGCGTGCCTCCTTCGCGGTCTCCGCCTCCTCGACGTGGTGGATGAAGACGTCCTCGAGTGAGGGCAGGATGCGTTCGACGGCGGTCGGCGCGTTCCCCCCGCTCGCCAGCAGCTCCTCGATCCGGCGTCGGCCCTCGTCCGCGTTCTTCACCACCACGTGGATCCGGGTGCCGAAGACGGAGGTCTCGAGGGCCCAGGGAGCGGAGTCGATCGCCTCCAGGGCGTCGCCCACGTGCGGCGCCACGACCTCGAGGACCGCCCGGCCGGCGAAGACCCGCTTCAGGTCGGAGACCGTGCCGAGGGCCACGAGGCGGCCGGCGTGGATGAGGGCGAGCCGGTGGCAGTACTCGGCCTCGTCGAGGTAGTGCGTGGTGACGAAGACGGTGACGCCCTCGGCCGCCATCTCGTCGATGAGTCGCCAGAAGAGCCGGCGCGAGATCGGGTCGACCCCGCTCGTGGGCTCGTCGAGGAAGACGACGCGCGGGCGATGGAGGACGGCGCAGGCGAGGGCGAGGCGCTGTTTCCAGCCGCCGGGCAGCTCGCCGGTGAGCCGGTCCTCCTTGCCCTCGAGGCCGGCCATGTGCAGCGCCCAGGTCTCGCGCTCGCGCGCGGTCGCGCCCCGCAGGCCGTAGACGCCGCCGAAGAAGCGGAGGTTCTGGGCGACGGTGAGGTCGTCGTAGAGGCTGAAGCGCTGGCTCATGTAGCCGATCTGCCGCTTCACGCCCTCGGGGTCCTTCGCGACGTCCGTGCCGAGCACGAGCCCGGTGCCAGAGGTGGGCGCGAGGAGGCCGCACAGCATGCGGATCGTCGTGGACTTGCCGGCGCCGTTCGCGCCGAGGAATCCGAAGATCTCCCCCTCGTTCACGGTCAGCGAGACCCGGTCCACCGCCTTGAAGGCCCCGAAGTGCTTGCTGAGCTCGCGGATCTCGACGGCGACGGCCACGGTGGCGTCCTATCGCCCCACGGCCCGGTCGAGGCCGGCCGTGGCGAGGCGCAGGGCGGCCGTGGCCTCGGTGCGGGCGAGGGCGGCTCGCTCGTGCGCGACCTCGGCGTCGAGGAGCTCCGAGGAGGGGATGACGCCCTCGCGGTAGCGGTCGCCGGCCACCCGGTGGCTCTCGGCGGCCGACTCGACGCTGCGCCCGGCGACCGCGAGGCGCGCCTCGGCCGTGCGCAGCTCGAGCGCGCGCTGCGTCACCTCGAGGCGGATGCCCCCGTCCAGCTCGCGCAGCTGCTCGCGGACGGCGTCGGCCTGGGCACGGGCGCGGGCCGCGTTCGCCGAGCGCTTGCCGCCGTCGAAGACGCTCCACGAAAGACCCACGCCCACGTCCCAGGTGTCCTTCCAGTCGGTCGTGGCGGGCACGATGTCGCGGTTCGGGTTCGCGTAGGTGTAGCCGCTCGTGAGGGCCACCTGGGGCAGCCGGGCCCCGCGCTCCGCCCCCGTGATCGCCTCCGCCGCCGCGACGCGGGCGGCGAGGGCCTTGCGCTCGGCGCGCCCGGCCTCGGCCTCGGCCACGAGGGCTTCGACGTCGGGCGCCGGGGCGAGAGACGCCTCGAGCGGCTCGGCCGGCTCGACGCGGGCGACCGGCGGCAGGTCGAGCAGCCGATGGAGGTTGGCCTCGGCCCCGTCCGCCGCGGCCTCCGCCCGCAGCCGGTCGAGCTCGACCCGGTCGCGCTCGACCTGCACGGCGAGCACCTCGTTCCGGGCCGCCATCCCGAACCGCTCCCGGTTCCGCGCGTCCGCGAGGTGCGCGTCGAAGGCGCGGATCGACTCCTGCAGCACCCGCGCGCTCTCGCGCGCGGTGACGAGCGACCAGTACGCGGTCTTCGTCTCGAGGACGAGGTCGGCCCGGCCCGCGCGCAGGTCCTCCCCGGCCGCGGCGCGGCCCTGCTCGGCAGCGTCGATCTGCCCGGAGATGCGGCCGCCGGTCCAGATCGGCAACGCGAGGCCGGCCCGCACGCGCCAGTTGTCCTGGATGTTCGGGAACACGACGATGCGCTCGACCGGCAGCACGGGGTTCCCGGTGGGGGCGGAGATCGCGAGCTCGGGGACCTCCGACCGTCGCGTGTAGCCGGCGCCGAGATCGACCTGCGGCCAGCGGTCGGCCCGCGCGCCGCGGGCCTGCGCCTCGGCCGCGGTCTCGAGGGCCGAGAGCCGGGCGAGGCGCGGCGAGGCGGCGATCGCTCGCGTGACGGCCTCGTCCACCGTGAGGCGGACGACCGCGGCCTCGGGCGGCGGGGTGGGTCCGGGGGCGGTGGCGGGCGCTGGCGCGGACGCGGCGGCGCTCGCGAGCAGGAGGGGAAGGACGGCGGCGCGTCTCATGGGTTCACCTCGACGGCGACGGCCGCCTCGCGTGCGCGGATGCGGCCGATGAACACGTCCTCGAGCGACGGGGTGGTGGGCCGGGCCGAGTGCACCGCGAGCCCCGCCGCGCGCAGCCGCGTGGCGATCCCCTCGGCCGCCTCCGCCGCGCGGTCGGGGGCTTCGTCCGGCAGGCTCGCGTGGAGCCGGTCGCCGAAGACCTCGACCTCC
>JBGPQQ010000328.1:0-4737 GCA_041489115.1 Vicinamibacteria bacterium
ACGAACCCTGAATCCGAAATTGTCGCGGAGTTGCGCGGCCGCACCGCGTCATAGCTTACCAAATCCGCGATTCGGGCCGGGCCGCGCCGCGCCCGCGCAGCATCAGCGTGGCGACCGCCAGCATCAGCGTGGCGAAGAGCAGCATCAGGACACGCGGGGCCACGGCGTGGGTAGCCTGCGCCCCGAGCGGCGCCCCGAGCATCCCCGCTCCGCCGAAGAGCGCGGCTGCCCGCAGGTCCACCCGCCCGGCCCGCGCGTGGACGAGCGCCCCCACGAGCGCGGTCGCCCCCACCACCGCCAGCGACATCCCGATCGCTGCGTGCACGTCGACCCGCGCGACGTACACGAGCACCGGCACCGCCAGGATCGACCCGCCGCCGCCGAGCAGCCCCAGCGAGACGCCGATCAGCGTGCTGAGGGCGAGCGCGAGGAAGAGGTGCGGTGTCATCGCGCGATCTCGAAACGGTAGCGGCCCGAGCCGAGGGCGACGACGGCCTCTCCCGCCGTGCGCGACTTCACGGCGACGTCCTCGCGCCCCTCGAGCGGCCGTCCCGACTCCAGGACCCGGGCTCCCGCGCGGGCGGGGAGGTGCACCTCGGCCGTGGCGTTGACCGGGACCTCGACCTCGAGGAGGAGGCGCTCCGGCTCCTTCTTCCACGACGAGGCGATCCGCCCGCGCGGGCTGCGGTACTCGCCCCGGGCCCACTCGAGCGGCTCGATCACCTGCGGCCTCAGGACCAGGGAGGCGTAGCCGACCGAGCCCTCCGCCTGGTCGATGCCCAGGAGGCCCGAGTAGAACCAGCGCACGAGGTGGCCGAGCATCAGGTGGTTGTTCGAGACCTCCTCGAGCGCGGCCCAGGACTCGGTGAGCGCCGTGGCCCCCTTCTTCAGCTGGAAGCCGTAGCCCGGCACGTCGTCGCGCGCGTTCATCGCGAACAGGAGATCGCCCCGGCCGCCGCGCGACAGCGCCTCGACCACGTAGTGGAAGCCGACGTCGCCGGCGGTGAGCGCGCGGCCGTCCACCTCGACCCGGCGGACGAGGCTCTCGAGAACGCGCTTCTCCTCGCCGTCCGGGGCGAGGCCCACGACGAGAGGCATGGCGAGCGCGGTCTGGCTGCCGGTGGACCAGGTCGCGGCCGTCGCGTCGAAGAAGGCCTCGTTGAAGGCGGCCCGGACGCGCTCGGCGAGCGCGCCGTAGCGCGCCGCGTCCGCGGGGTGGCCCAGCACCCGGGCGGCCCGGGTCACGACGCGGAGGTCGTGGAAGTAGATCGCGGTGGCGGTGACCGCCTTTGGCGTCAGCTGGGCCTCGCCGGGGAAGCGCGGCCCGAGGTCGTACCAGTCGCCGAGGCCGTGCGACAGCAGGTGGCCCTCGGCTCTCGTGCCGAGGTAGTCGACGTAGCGCTGCATCGCCGGCCACGCCCGCGCCAGCGTCTCGCGGTCGGCGTACCAGCGGTAGACGAGCCAGGGCAGGATCACGCCCGCGCTGCCCCACTCAGGCGAGTCGCGGAAGCCCCCCTCGAACTCCACGTACTCGGGCGCGATGTCGGGGACCAGGCCGTCCTCCGTCTGCGCGTCGATCACGTCGGCGGCCTGCTTGCGGTACAGGCCGAAGAGATCGTGGTCGAAGTGGACGGCCTCGCCCATCAGGTGCGTCTGCTCGAGCCAGCCCAGCTTCTCGCGGTGAGGGCAGTCGGTGAGGACGCTCGCGAGGTTGCTGCGGATCGCCCAGCGGACGAGGCGGTCGATGCGTTCGAAGAGCGGAAACGACGTCGCGAACCGGCCGACCTCGGGCGCGGAGTTGCGCGTGTGCCGCATCTCGATCGAGAGGACGCGGGGGAGATCGGCCGGCCCGTCGGCGCCCCCGGGCACGGCACCCTCCACCTGCACGTAACGGAAGCCGTAGTAGGTGAAGCGGGGCGTCCAGGCCTCCTCGCCCCCGCCGCGCAGCGTGTAGGTCCAGCGGTACGGCTCGCCCGAGGCCTTCTGGTTCGGCCGCCCGTCGGCCGTCAGCAGCTCCGCGGGCGTGAGCGTCACCGTCCGGCCGCTCTCGCCCCGCACGGTGAGCCGCACGATGCCGGAGGCGTTCTGGCCGAAGTCGTAGAGGAAGACACCCGGCCCGGTCGGCCTCACGCTCCGCGGCGGGAGCGTCTCCATCACGCGCAGCGGGTGGTCGGTCTCGATCCGCAGCCGGCCGGCCGGCGGTGTGGCGGCCGCCGCGCGACCCCAGCCCGTGTCGTCGAAGTCGGCCGCGGCCCAGCCCTCGGGCTCGAGCCGCGCGTCGAAGTCCTCGCCTCCGTAGATGCTGGTGAACGTAATCGGTGACGGGGCCGCCTTCCAGGCAGGGCCCGTCGCGATCGTCTCCCGGCTGCCGTCCGCGTACTCGATGCGCAGGGCAGCGAGGAGCTTCGGCCAGCCGTACGCGATCGCGAGCTTGTAGTACCGCTCGGGGGCGACGTGATGGAAGCCGTGGCCGACGATGGCCGCGATCGCGTTCGGTCCCGCTCGCAGCTCCGCCGTCACGTCGTAGGCGTTGTAGAAGACCGTCTTACGGTAGTCCGTCCAGCCCGGGGCGAGGAACCGGTCGCCGACCTTCGCGCCGTTCAGGTACGCCTCGTAGTGCCCGAGGCCGCTCACGAAGAGCAGCGCCTGCGCCACGGGCTTGCGCACCTCGAACGCGCGGCGCAGCAGGGGGGCGACCGGCCGCTTCCGCTTCGGCTGGAGCTTCGGGTCGAGGAGGCCGTGGACGCCGGGGACGAGCCTCTCCCGCTCCGGCATGTCCTCGTAGCCGATCCAGCGGGCCTCACCCCAGTCGGCGGGCTCCGCGAGCGCCGTCACGAATCGGCCCGGCGCGCTCCAGCCGATGAGCCGCCCCGCGGCGTCCTCGCCCCGGACGCGCCAGAAGTAGGCGCGCGCCGGATCGAGGCGGGGGCCCCCGTAGGGGACGAGCAGGCTCTCGCGCTCCCCGACGCGTCCCGAATCCCAGACGTCCGGCTTACCGGCGAGCAGGCCCTCGCGGCTCGAGGCGACCTCGATGCGGTAAGCACCCTGTGACTGCCCGCGGGCGCCGCTCTCCATCACCCACGAGAAGCGGACGCCGCCGGGGTCGACACCGACCGGGTCGCGCCGGCCGTCGCAGAGCAGATCGGCGACCCGGACGGGGCTGGTCTCCGGGGCGGGCGCCCCGGCCGCGGCCGCGGCCGTGAGGAGCAGGAACGCGCCGATCGATCGGCTTCGGCTCATGGGCTTCAGCGCAGCGGCACGACGGCGATGCGGTGGTTCCCGGCGACGATCCGCATCGGCCCGGGGCCCTTCGGCCGGGGGGAGCAGGCGGCCGCGACGAAGGCCACGGGGACGAGGGCGGCGAGACGTTTCATGCGGTCCTCACTCGAAGCGGACGCCGATCCGGTCGCCCACGTCCCGAACGTGGTCGCGGGCGGCGTCGTAGTCGGCCTCGCCCGGCAGGTGCTCCAGCATGAGTGGGGCGTCGGGCGCGTGCCGCGCGTGCTCGGCGAGGAAGACGCCGTAGTCGATCGAGCCCAGGCCGATGCGCACCTCGCGGAAGTGGACCGCCATCTCGACGTCCCACGCCAGGTCCTTCGCGTGCACGCTCGCGACGCGCGGTCCCAGCTTCGCGTAGCACTCGCGGACGAGGTCGCTCGAGCGGTAGTAGCGCTCGGGGGAGTTGACGAGGTTGCAGGGGTCGAGGTGGACGGCGAAGGCCCCGCGGTCCACGGCCTTCAGCATCCGCAGGCAGGCGTCGGGGCTGTCCGGGAGCGACCAGGCCATCATCTCGTAGCAGAAGGTCGTGCGCGTCGGCTTCACCGCGTCGAGGATCTTCCGCGCGTTCTCGACGGCAGCGTCGAAGAAGCGGGGGGAGAGGTTCTCGGGGTGCGGCCCGAACCAGCTCGTCGTGCTGAACGAGCCCGCGATGTCCACGCAGCAGCGCGCGCCGACCGCCTCCGCGAGGGCGAGGCCTTCGGTGACGGTGGCGACGTTCCTGCGGCGCGCCTCCGGGTCGGGTTCGAGGAGGTTCACCCAGCGCCCGACCTCGGCGATCACGACGTCGTGCCGCGCGAAGGCCTCGACGGTCGCGCGGATGCGCTCGCGGTCGTCGAGCCGGATCGCGGGGCAGTAGGCCGCCCGGTAGCCCTTCGCGCGGTGGGCCCGCGCGAGCGCGTCCGGGTCGTCGCCGGCTACCGAGACCGGGGCGCCCAGGCGGATCCGCCCGCCGCCCGGGGCGGGCGACTGCGCCCCCCGCGCGGCGGTGCCGGCGACGGCCGCTCCGGCGGCGGCGAGAAAAGAGCGACGATCGAAGTGTCGTGCCATCGGGGGCTCCCCCAGGCCGGCCCGCGCCGGCGGCCGCCATTCTACGAGGGAACCCCCCGGGAGGCTCGCGCGTTCCGGTCATTGCGGGCTCGAATGAGGGGGGGGTATGTCACGACGGGGCTGGGTGGTCGCCATGGCGTGCCTGAGCGGGGCGGCCTGGGCGTCGGCCGGCCAGGAGGCGCCCGTCGCCCCGCCGCCGGCCGTCGTCGAAACGCAGCCTCGACCCGACCCGACCTTGCGGCCCGAGACCGAGGTCACGCTCGACAAGGGGACCAAGGAGGAGATGATCAGAGCCGCTTATCTCGTGCTGCTCGCCGACGACCGGATCGCCGGAGAGGAGCGCAAGAAGCTCAAGGACATCGCCGCCGCGCTGCAAGTGTCGGAGATCCATTTCGGCGCGATCCTCGAGGA
>JBGPQQ010000329.1:0-4736 GCA_041489115.1 Vicinamibacteria bacterium
CAGCTGGTGAGGGAGAGAGCATGAGGCCCGACGCGTTCGTGGAATCCCTCGACGACGAGCGGATCGTGGCCGCCATCCGCGAGGCGGAGGCCCGCTCGCGCGGCGAGATCCGCGTGCACGTGGCCGAGCGCGAGGTGACGGACCCCCGAGCCGAGGCGGCCGTCGAGTTCGTGCGGCTGGGGATGACGAAGACCGGCGAGCGCAACGGCGTCCTCCTCTTCGTCGCGCCGGAGAGCCAGGCGATCGCCGTGATCGGCGACCGCGACATCCACGCCCGCTGCGGGGAGGAGCTCTGGGCGGCGGTGGCGCAGACGCTCCGCGACGAGTTCCGGGCCGGCCGGTTCACCGAGGGCATCGTCGCCGGCGTTCGCGCGATCGGCGACGAGCTGGCCCGCCACTTCCCGCGCCGGCCGGGGGAGACCGACCGGAACGAGCTGCCCGACGGCGTGAGCCGCGGCTAGCCCATTTCGCGCGCGCCGCCGCGGCGCGCTAACATCTCACTCCAGGCATGCCCGAGAGACGGCGCCGCGACCTCCTGATCCCGCTCCTTCTGGCCCTCGCCGTCATCCTGCTGCTCGCGTTCTGGGTCTTCCAGCCGTTCCTTCTCGTCTTCGCGGTGGCCGTCTGCGTGGCCCTCCTCCTCGCCCCGGTCCAGAAGCGCCTCGCCGCCGCCCTCGGCGGCCGGCCCACCCTCGCTGCGGCCCTGCTCGTCCTCGTGACCACGGTCGTGATCCTGGTGCCGGTGCTCACCTCGCTCTTCCTGCTGGCGCGCCAGGCGGTGGTCTTCCTGGAGTGGATCCGCGTGCAGCCGCTCCTCGGCCCCGAGGAGCTGCAGCACTTCTGGGAGCAGCTGCCGCAGCGCTACCCGGGCCTGCGCCACTGGATCGCCTGGCTCCAGGCCCAGATCACGCCGGTCCTGTCGGGCGGCCTCGCGCAGCTCGCGGGGGGGGCCAACGACCTGCTGCAGAACGTCCTCGGCCGGGTCACCCACGCCGCGCTGGACCTCGGCCTCTTCCTGCTGATGCTCTTCTTCCTCCTGTGCGACGGCGGGCGGCTCAAGGCCGAGCTGCACCCGATCTCGCCGTTCTCGGAGGAGCAGGAGCACCAGATCTTCGACCACCTCGAGCGGACGATCCAGGGTGCGCTGCAGGCGGTGATCGTCGTCCCGGTCCTCCAGGGCATCCTGGCCGGGATCGGCTTCATGATGTTCGGGGTGCCGTCGCCCTTCGTCTGGGGGACGGCGGTCATCCTCGCCGCCACGGTCCCGCTCGTCGGCTCGCCGCTCGGCTGGATCCCCGCGTGCGTGTACCTGGCGGTGCAGGGCCGGACCGGCCCCGCGCTGGGGCTGCTCGTCTACAGCACCGTGATCGTGAGCGGCAGCGACAACGTCATCAAGCCGCTGCTGCTCCGCGGGTCGGCCCGGATCCACCCGCTCCTCGGCTTCCTGTCGATCATCGGGGGCGTGCTGGCGTTCGGCGTCTTCGGCTTCCTGATCGGGCCGGTCGTGCTGTCCCTCATCCTCTCCGCGATCCGGATCTACCGCCTGGATGTCCTCCGGGTGGCGGTCACGGGAGCCCCGGCCGCGACGCCGTCATCCGAAGAGCGATCCGTAACTGACTCAGCCGCTTAGGGCTTCTTGCCGGGTCCCGGAGCGTGTGATACCGTTCCGGGCTGTTGCCGTCCCGATCGACCCCGTCTGAACGACCCGGAGCCTCGAGGGGGGACGCCCGGGACTGGATGCGCGCCGTGCGCGAAGCGGCGCCCTTCCTGGGGCTCGGCACGACCCTCGCGGTCACCGTGCTCGCGGGGCTGGGCGGGGGCTACTGGCTGGACCGTCAGCTGGGGACCCGCCCGGTGCTCCTGCTCCTGGGGGGCGCTCTCGGGGTGGGTGCGGCGCTCTACTACTTCTTCACGGCCGTGGCGGCACTGAACAAGCGACCAGCGGACCCCAAGCATTGAGCCTCGTCCGGTATTCGATCCTCGTTCTCGGCATCGCGGTAGCCACCTTCGCCCTCGCGTGGGCGGTGGCTCTCCGCCGGGCGGACGCCCCCACCCGCTGGGCCGCGGCCTTCGGCGGGGCGCTGGCGGTGGTCAACACCCTCGCCGCGCACGCGCTCGTCGTCTGGTCCTCCCGCCGGTCGACGAACGCGTTTCTGGGCGCCGTCCTCGGCGGCATGGTCGGCCGCATGGCGCTGATGCTCGCCGCGGTGGTGGCCGGTGTCCTGTGGCTGGGCCTGCCGAAGCTGCCGCTCGCCGTCGCGCTCCTCTCCTACTTCGTCCTCTTCCTCATCATGGAACTCTCGATCCTCCAGCGGCGCACGAGCGCGGTGGCCGGGCGATGAGCGCGCTGCTTCTGGCCCTGGTGCTGCAGGCCGCTCCCGGCCACGGAGCCGAGGCCGTGGCGAGCCCCGCGCCCGCCGCGACCCCCGCGGCCGAGGACCCCTCGGCCGTCATCATGCACCACGTCACGGACGTGCCCCTGAAGATCGGGCCCGCCGCGGCGCCGTGGATCGTCCTGCCCTCGAAGCACCTCGTGTTCCTCCTGCTCGCGGCCGCGCTCGTGATCCTCCTCGCGCAGCTCGCGGTGCGGAGCTACCGCGGGGGGAGGATCCCGCGCGGGCTCGGCGCTGCCGTCGAGGGCCTGGTGCTCTTCATCCGCGACGACATCGCCGAGCCCAACATCGGTCACCGCGACGGGCGCCGGTTCACGCCACTGCTCTGCAGCTTCTTCTTCTTCATCCTGGTGGCGGCGCTGCTGGGCCTCATGCCCTTCGCCGCCACCTCGACCGGCAACCTCGCGGTGACGATGGGCCTCGCCCTCGTCTCCTTCGCGGCGCAGCAGTACGCGGGGATCTCGAGGTACGGGGTCGCCGGGCACTTCGGGAACCTGATCCCGCCCGGCCTTCCGGCGTGGCTGCTGCCGGTCATGGTCCCGGTCGAGATCCTGAGCATGTTCACGAAGCCCTTCGCCCTCATGATCCGTCTCTTCGCGAACATGCTGGCCGGCCACATGGTCATCACGACACTGCTGCTGCTGATCTCGCTGATGGGCCAGATCAGCTGGATGGGCGGGGTGGCGATGGCGCCGGTGTCCATCCTGCTCTCGCTCTTCATCATGTTCCTCGAGGTCCTCGTCGCCTTCATCCAGGCCTACATCTTCACGCTGCTCTCCGCCATCTTCATCGGCATGTACGCGCATCCCGCGCACTGATTCACGTGAGACATCTCGCACACGCTTAGGAGGAAAGCCACAATGGGCGCATTGGATCCAAAGGTCATGGCGTACTTCGCCGCCGGCATCGGGGCGGCCCTCACCGTCATCGGCGGCGCCGCCGGCATCGGCCGCCTGGCCGCCGCGGCCATGGAGGGCATCGCCCGCCAGCCCGCCGCCGCCGGCGACATCCGCGGCGCGATGGTCGTGGCCGCCGGCCTCATCGAGGGCGTCACCTTCTTCTCGCTCATCGTCACCATCGTGCTCGCGATCAAGTAGGCCCCCCATGCTCACGCCGATTGCGGCCCCCTTCGTCCTGGCCGCGGCCGGGGGGGGCGGTCTCCTGAGCGTCGACGTGACGCTCCTGTGGGCCACCGTGGTCGTCTTCGTGCTCTTCGCCTGGATCCTGGGCAAGTTCGCCTGGGGCCCGCTCCTCAAGATCGTCGACGAGCGCGAGAAGACGATCCGGGAGCAGGTCGACTCCGCGCAGCTCGCGGCGGCGGAGGCGAAGGACCTCCTCGCCCAGCACCAGGAGATGCTGAAGGGGGCGGGCCGCGAGCGCGAGGAGATCCTCGCGAAGGCGGTCAAGGAGGCCGACGGGCTGCGCGCCGACCTCGTCGGCAAGGCCCGAGCCGCGGCCGAGCAGGCGGTGGCGCGCGCCCGCGAGCAGATGGGGCGCGAGAAGGAGCAGGCGATCGCGGAGCTGCGGGCCCAGGTGGCCGACATCGCGGTCGAGGCCGCCTCCCGCATCGTGAAGTCCTCCCTCACCGAGGAGGCCCAGCGGAAGCTCGTGGACGACTACATCAGGGAGCTGCCCCGCGCGCAGAAGGAGGGGCGGGCGTGAGCGAGGTCGAGAAGATCTTCAAGGGCCTCTGCAAGCGGTTCAACAAGGCCAACGTCAGGGCCGAGCGCAGCTACTACTTCTCGCTCGGCGACGACGAGAAGTGGACCGTTCACATCACGAAGGAGAAGTGCGACGTCGAGAAAGGGAAGAACGAGGAGGCCGACTGCTTCTTCAAGGGGCCGGCCGAGCTCTTCCTCGACGTCTGGAACGGCGAGCACCAGCTCGGGCCGAAGGACTTCCTCACCGGCAAGGTCAAGAGCAACAACCCGATGTTGCTGAAGGACTTCGTGAAGGCCTTCCAGAAGTCCGAGTAGCGGGTGGCGCCAGCCGGCGCGGTGGCTTCGTAGTCCAGCGCCATGGGGTCTGGCCAACCGATACGGCTTCGCCTGTACCTGGCGTTCTTTCAGATGGGGGGCTGCTTGTCCTGGCCGAATGGCCAGGACGCCCCCCAAACCCCCCGTGACGGCCTTTCGGCGAACGGACCTACTGTGGCCTCATGGTCATCGGGTCGCGGAGCGGCAGCATCGTGACCTTGCCCCCGGGCGCGAGCGCCTCGAGCGTAACCGGGTGCTTCTCGTCCCCGAGGTCGATCTCGGACTGCTTGCCCACCAGGAGGACGATCATCTTCTCGGGGGTGAGGTGCTCCCGTGCGACCCGCTGCACGTCGGCCGCGGTGACGGC
>JBGPQQ010000330.1:0-4727 GCA_041489115.1 Vicinamibacteria bacterium
CTCCTCGCCGCCGGCATCCTGCGGGAGGCGGACGCGGCGGCCCTCGCCCCGCAGCCGGTCCTCCAGACCGAGACCGGCATGTTCCTGCTGTCGGCGCTGCACAACCGTCCCGACCCCTCCCTGCGCGAGGCCATCCGCCGGGAGGTCCAGCTGGAGCTGGAGCACTCGGCCCGCCTCGACCGCGAGGCCTGGCTGAAGCTGGCGCGCGCGGCCCCGCGGGACGCGCTCGTCCGGGCCCTCGAGGAGAAGATGGAGCGCTACCACGCGCTCCGGGACGGCGTCGCCGAGGACGACTCGCTGCGCACGGACATCGACGTGGTCCTCGGGCGCGCCTCCTCGGCGCTGCGCCTGGCCCGCCAGGCACCCGAGACCGCGAACGCCGGCGCGGTGCTGGCCCGCCACGCGACCGAGGCGGCGGCGGCCGTGCGCCAGGTGGCGCCCGTCCCCGCCGTCGAAGAGGCGCCGGCCGTGCCCGCGATGGCCGCCCCGGCGCCGCCCGAGTCCGCCGACCGTTCGCCGGAGCACACGCGGCCACCCGTCCGGCGGGAGCGCCCGGCCGACCAGACCCATCCGCCCACCGGCCGTCCCGACGACTCCTTGCGCCCCGCCCCGCCGGGGTCGAGCAACTTCGAGGGCCAGGCGCAGATCGAGCACCTCCTCATGGAGGGCGAGGTGCGCATGACCGTCGCGGACTACGCGAACGCGGTGAAGGTCTACGACACGCTGGTGAAGACCGCGCCCCGCGTGGCCGCGTTCCACCTGCGCCTCGCCGTCGCGATGGCCTGCTACCCGCGCACCTCGAAGCTCGCCGAGCGCGAGTTCTACGAGGCGGCGCGGCTCGCGCCTGAGAACGCCGAGATCCACTACCACTGGGGGCTCTACTACAAGGTGATGAAGATCAGGAGCCGGGCGGTGGCCGAGATGCGCACCGCGGTGCGACTCAACCCGAAGCACAAGGGGGCCCGCGCCGAGCTGGAATCGCTGTCCCCGAAGGACTCGGCCCTCACCAGCCTCAAGAAGCTGTTCCGTTAGGCGACCTACCACGGCCGCACGGCGAACTCGTACAGGAAGGCGACCGTCACGAACACGAGGGCGAGCTGCGCCTCGTGGGGCGCGCGGTGCTTGGCGGTGCTCCAGAGCCAGGCGGCGGCGAGCAGCACCGGCAGCATGAGGACGAGGACGCCGAAGGCCCCGGCCACGCCCAGCTGCGCGTGCCACGGCGTGAGGGGCGAGCGCCCGAAGACACCGCCGAACAGCAGATAGAGATGCAGCACGTAGACGAGGAGCGTCTCGTGGCCGAGGAGCGCGAGGGCGCGGGTGCCCGGGAGCTCCGCGTGGGCGGCCGCCTCGACCAGGCGCAGCAGGAGCAGCAGGCCGCCGAGGCGGACGAAGACGTAGGCCGGCGACGCGCCCCAGTAGTCCACCCTTCCGGCGAGAGCCCAGGCCAGAACCGCCCCGAGGGCGACGAGGCCTGGTCCCCACGCGACCTCACGGCGGTGGCGCCTTTCCGGCTCGGCCCGGCCGAGGGCCGTTCCCGCGAGCGTCCCCGCCAGCACGAACGCCGCGAAGGGGAAGACGGGGAAACGCGAGCCCGTCCCCTCGTCGAGCCAGGGCGCGAGGGCCGGCGGCAGGCGCGCGGAGAGCCCCGACGACCAGACGAGCGGGGTGGCCGCGATCAACACGACGGCGAGGACGCCCGCCCACCGGGTCCAGGGCCGCCCCGCGACCCACTGCAGGGCGAGCACGAAGATCTGGGTGAGGGCGATGACCTGGAGAGCATCGCAGGCGAAGAACGCCGCGCGCTCGGCCGGGCTCGCGGCGCCGACCGTCTTCCAGAACGAGAAGAACGGCAGGTGCAGGAAGTAGCCGACGCCCAGGACGAAGAGGAGCCGCCGGGCGCGGCGGAGGCCCGCGCGGCGGGACAGCGGCGCGCGGGGGAGACCGGCCACGAACCCCGAGGCGAAGAGGAAGCCCGGCGCGGTCGAGCCATGGAACATCTGCTGGAAGACGTACCAGGGCTGGGCCTGCGCCGCCGTCGTGAGCAGGGTGTCGGTGACGTGGCCCTGCACCATCACGAGGGCCATCAGCCCGCGGAAGGCGTCGATGTAGAGCTCTCTCTTAGAAGGGGGGTGTTGCGCCACACCCCCCTTGACCCCCCGCTCGCTACGGGGGAGTGAATCCCCCTCCGCTCGCAGCCCGTTGCTCACCGCCTGGTGTTGCGCCACACCCCCCTTGACCTCCCGCTCGCTACGGGGGAGTGAATCCCCCTCCGCTCGCAGCCCGTTGCTCACCGCCTGCTGTTGCGCCACACCCCCCTGGGACCCCCCGCTCCGCAAGCGGGATTGAATCCCGATCGCTACGCCGCCATCGCCCGTCGCCCCGGGAGACAAATGGCCCTAGACCCAGGTCGGGAACCAGGTCCAGATCCCTCCCCCGCCCGGAAAGCGGAAGCCCCACAGGCGCATGGGCACCGGGATCGCGGTCAGGAAGGGCAGGAAGACGACGAAGAGCGCGATCATCAGGGCCACGTAGCCCCGGGCGAGGAGGGGGTGGCGGCCGTCCCAGGCGCGGTCGAGGAGGATTCCGAGGGCGAGGCAGGCGTAGGGGATGGCCTCGAAGAGGTAGTGGCTGAAGTTGAGGGTGCGCGGCGAGAGGCCCCACGGCACGTACAGGAGGAAGAAGCCCGCCCCGGCGAAGACGCGCCGCGGATCGCGCCAGCGCACGCCCGTCCCGACGGCCCAGGCCGCGACGGGGACCGAGACCCACCAGACCGCGGGGTTCCCGAGGGCCACGATGCCCCGCACGAGACCGTTGCCGGACCACCAGAAGTACCAGGTGGGCCGGTAGAGCCACGGCCAGGTCCACCAGGGGCTGAAGTAGTTGTGGGTGGCGGTGAGGTTCGCGTGGTATTCCCATATGGCCTTCTGCAGCCTGACCGCTTCCCAGGGCGTGTGGCCCTGCCGCATCCATGGCACGTAGCTGAGCAGGTACACCGCGGCGGGGACGATCGCGAAGGCGAGCGCCCCGAGCGCGAGCTCGCGGGGGCGGAAGGCCCGCGTGCCGCGCCGGACGAGGAAAACGAGGCCGAGGAACCCCCAGGCAAAGAGGCTCGTCCAGCGCGTCGAGAGCGCGAGGCCGAGGGCGAGGCCCGCCGCCGCCATCGCCCCGAGGGCCAGGCGATCCGCGGTCGCCGCGCGCACCAGCAGGAGCGCGGACAGCAGCTGGAAGAGCACGGCGAAGACGTTGGTCATCGCCACCCGGCTCTGGACCAGGTAGACACCGTCGAGGAGAAGCAGCAGGGTGGCGAGGAGCGCCGCCCGCTCGGTCGCAAGCACGCGGCGGGCGAGGAGGAAGAAGACGGGGGCGAGGAGCGTGCCCGCGATCGCGGGGGCGAGGCGCCAGGCCCAGGGTTCGTAGCCGAACAGAGCGACCCCGAGCGCGATCAGGAGCTTGGCGGTCGGCGGGTGGACCCACTCCGTGGGCGGCTCGCCGCGCAGGTACTGGAGCGCCGTCTTCGCGTGGTAGACCTCGTCGAAGTACTCCTCGCCGGGGTAGCCGAGGCCCGGGAAGCGGAAGAGGGCGGCCGCGAGGGCCACCGCACCGAGGAGGACGAGCGTGCGCCGCGGCTCGGCCGGCAGGCGCTCCAGGAGGCGGTCGAGCACGGGGGGCTCAGCGGCCGCCGACGAGGTCCTGTACCCCGGGGGCGCCGATCCGCCGGGCGACGGTCGCCTCGGCCAGCACCGCCCAGTTGGAAGAGCCGATGCGCACGAAGACCTCGACCCGCGGGTCCTTGAAGGCGGGCGACCGCAGGATGTCCTCGGGCTCGGCCGGGGCGTGGTAGCGGCCCGCCGAGCGCACCGTCACCACCGCCTCCTTGCCGGGCTCGAGGGGCCGGCTCCAGGTGCTCACCTGCTCCTGGATCGAGCCCCACGCCTCGTCCTGGTCCGGAGCGGGAAAGCGGGCGCGGGCCTGGACGGAGCCGAGCGTCTCCGGTCCGACGTTCTTCAGCCGGAAGCGCACCGCGGGGGCGACGAAGTTCTGCCCCTGCTGCGGCGAGTCCACGATCCAGAAAGTCTCGACCCCGCTCACCGAGAGCTCCTTCGCCGGGTCGTGGCTCCGGCAGGCGGTCCCGGCGGAGAGGACGAGCACGGCGAGGGCCGCGCTGCGCAGCGAGGGCATGGAGAGATTCTACCGCGCGGGCTTCTCCCCGTTAGGGGGCCTGCCCCCGGATGGGGGCTTGTCCCCGTGGGGAGGCTTGCCCCGATCGGAGGGGGCGAGGGGCAGGGCGAAGCGGAAGCCGGCCCCGCGGGCCGGGGGCACGGGCGGGGGAAGAAGCTCGAGGCTGCCGCCGTGGTCCTCGACGAAGCGGCGGGCCACCGCGAGGCCGAGGCCGGTCCCGCGCTTCTTGCCGAGCGTCACGAAAGGCTCGAAGACGCGGTCACGGATCTCGGGGGGCACGCCCGGCCCCTCGTCGGCGAGCACGAGCTCGAGGCGCTCGGCCGACCCGTCCGTGCCCGCGAGAACCCGCGCGGAGAAACGGAGCCTGCCCTTCCCGCCCATCGCGTCGCGCGCGTTCGCAGCGACGTTCGAGACGGCGGGGGGGCCCCAGGAAGGCATGCTGGTGCCGCTGCTCGCGCGGAGCGGCCTCGCCGGCATGCTGGTGCTCGGCCCCGCGCCCCGGCGAAAGCGTCCCGTCTCGGACGCCGAGGCCCGCCTGGTGTCGATCA
>JBGPQQ010000331.1:0-4720 GCA_041489115.1 Vicinamibacteria bacterium
CCCCCCAGGATGCCGAGGAGCGTGCTCTTGCCGGCCCCATTCTCGCCGAGGAGGGCGTGCACTTCCCCGGGGCGCACTTCGAGAGACGCCCCGTCGAGCGCCACGGTGGCCCCGAAGCGGTGGACGATGCCGGTGAGGCGGAGCGCGACCGTCATTCCTCGGGCTTGAGGTACGTGTCGAGGGGCGGGGTCAGGAGCTCCCGCACCTCCGGGGTGTCGAGGTTCGAGGGCGTCACCACGATGACGCCGGTGTCCACCCGCTTCGGCACCGGCTTGCCGAGCAGGTGGTCGACCATCGTCTCGACGCCGAGCGTGGCCATGCGGAAGGGGTTCTGCAGGACGAAGCCGTGGAGCTGTCCCGCGCGCATGGCGGCCACCAGGGCGGGCGTGCCGTCGAACCCCACCAGCTTGACCTTGCCGGCGAGCCCCGCGTCCTGCAGGGCGAGCAGCATCCCGCCCGTCGAGGTCTCGTTCACGACGAAGACGCCCTCGATGTCCCGCCCGTGACGGTTGAGGAGGTTCTCCGAGGCGCGCTTGGCGGTGTCGACCGTCGCTCCGGCGTACTGGTCGGCCACGACGAGCTCCAGGCCGGGCCAGGTGGATCTCAGGCGGGCGAGAAAACCCTCCTCGCGCGCCGTGGTGCTCGCCGATCCCTCCTGATAGCGCAGGAGAAGGACCCGGCCCTTGCCGCCCAGGAGACGGCCCAGCTCGTCGGCGGCCATCTCGCCGCCCTTCACGTTGTCGGTGGCGACGAAGCTCACGATCTGGTCGGAGGCGAGGGCCGAGTCCACGATCACGGTCGGGACGCCGAGCCGCTTCGCCTCCTCGACCGGCCGCACGAGGGCCTTCTCGTCGAGGGGGGCGAGGATGATCCCGTCCACCCCCTGGCTCGCGAAAGACTCGACCACCTGCACCTGCTGCTCGCGGTCGTCCTCGCGGAGGGGGCCCTTCCAGAGGATCTCGACCGGGACGCCCTTCGTGGCGAGGTCGCGCTGGGCCTTCCGCGCCCCGGCGTGGATCGTGCGCCAGAACTCGTGGGTCGTGCCCTTGGGGACGAAGGCGATGCGCAGCGGCTTGCCGGCCCCGCCCTTCGTCGCGTCAGACTTGCGGCAGGCGGGCGAGACAGCGACGCCGGCGACGAGGAGAACGATAGCGAGGGGCCGGGTCCGCACCGGGTCAGGCTCTCTCGACCTTGCCCGCCGCCGCGTTCCAGCGGACCCGGGAGCCCGCGAGAAGCGACTGGTTGGCGATGTGGGCGGCGCGGGCGGCCTCGACGCCCACCCGCACCGGGGCGGTGGGGGTCTTGCGGCTGCGGATGCAGTCGAGCCAGTTCGCGAGGTGCGTGCTCGTGCCGTCGGCCTGCGAGCGGACGAGGATCTCCGGCTCCGGCGTGTTGCGCCACGGCTGGCCCTTGCGCGAGTCCTCGGTGTAGACGGCGAGCCGCTCCCGGTCGACCTTGAGCGTCGCCTGGTCTCCGCGGAACTCGAGCCCGCCGTCGTCGATCGAGCTCGCGTAGGTCCCGGTGTGCGTGACCATGAAGTCCTTCGAGTACTCGAGGGTCGCGGTGACGGTGTCCGGCCAGTCCATCGTCTTGATCCGGTACTTCGCCGAGGTCACGACCGCCGTCTGCGGCGTGGTCACGCCGAGGTACCAGTGCACCACGTCGATCCAGTGGGTGAGGAGGTCGGTGAGGACGCCACCGCCGAAGTCGCGGAAGTGCCTCCAGCGGAAGAACCGCTCGGGGCTCCACGGCTGGTCCGGCGCGGAGCCCAGCCACCCCTTCCAGTCGAGCCTCGCCTGGTCCACGTCGGGCCAGGCTCCAATGCCCATCCGCTGGTGCCAGTAAGTGTGGACGAACGTGATCTGGCCCAGCTTGCCCGAGTCGACGATCTGCTTGCCGAGGGCGAAGTGCTCCCAGCTCCGCTGCTGCGTGCCGGTCTGGACGACCTGCTTCGTCCCCTCGACGAGCTTCAGGAGGGCGTCGCCGTCCTCGAGCGTGCGCGACACCGGCTTCTCGAGGTACACGTCTTTGCCCGCCGCGATTGCGTCGGTGGCCATCTTCAGGTGCCAGTGGTCGGGGCTGCCGACGAGGACCGCGTGGACGTCCTTGTCGTCGAGGAGCGCCCGGTAGTCGGGGTGCTTCGCGGTGGCGGCACCGGCGATCTCGGCCGCCTCCCGCATCCGCGGCTCGTAGACGTCGCTCACCGCCACCATCTCGCAGCCGGGGAGCTCCTTGAGGAGGCGCATGAGGTAGCGCGCGCGCCCGCCGGTGCCGACGACGCCGACGCGGATGCGATCGTTCGCGCCGAAGGCGGAGGACGGGGCGAGGCGGGGGCCCAGGGCGAGGGCGGCCCCGCCGGCGATCGTGGTGCCCAGAAAGCGGCGGCGGTTCCAGGAGGAGCTTATCGAGGTCATTCCAACCTCCTCGGGGGCAGGGAGTTGCCCGGACCTCGGGCACGCTATCTGCCCGGGCTCAGCGTGTCAACCCATGTCATCCCGAGGCGCTCCGGTCCTGACGGGCGCCGAGGGATCCGAACTGTCGGTGTTCGTGCCGGCGGATCCCCTTCGCGTGGGCCGCCCGAAACCACGCTCAGGGCTTCGTCTCCGTCCAGACCGACGGAAGTCCCTGCTAAGGACGCGACCCCTCGTTGGCGAGTGGGGTTCGCGCTCCGCTCGCTTAGTCCCGCGGGCGACCCATGCGCTCGCTCCGGCGACCCCACCCGCCACACCGCTGGTCGCGTCCTGTGCACAAGGCGACCGGCGAGCCGCCGGTTCCAGGCTCGGGATGACAGCCGTTGTATGATCGCGGCCGGGTCGGGCCGGCTTTCTCGTCGATCCCCCCGATCGTCGGAGGAATGCCATGCGCATGGAAGGCCGCGAGGCGAGCGCCAACGTCGAGGATCGCCGGGGGATGCGCTTTCCCGGCGGCGGGCGGGGCGCGGGCGTCGGCTGCTTCGGTCTGCTCGCGGTGCTCGTGATCGCGATGCTGACCGGGGCCGACCCCAACAAGCTCCTGGGACTCCTCGGCCTCGTCCAGCAGATGACGCCGCCCGCGGTCGAGCAGCAGGTCCCCGCCGGTCAGCCGCCGCAGGACGATCCCCAGGCGCGCTTCGTGGCCCAGGTCCTGAAGGGAACCGAGGAGGCCTGGGGGCAGGTGTTCGCGCAGGGCGGGAACTCCTACCAGAAGCCGACGCTGGTCCTGTTCGACGGGCGCGTGGACTCGGCCTGCGGGCTCACCTCCGCGGCGGTCGGGCCTTTCTACTGCCCGGCCGATCGCAAGGTCTACCTCGACCTCGCCTTCTTCCGCGAGCTCGCCCAGCGCTTCGGGGCGCCGGGGGACTTCGCCCAGGCTTACGTCGTCGCCCACGAGGTGGGCCACCACGTCCAGAACTTGTTGGGCCTCTCGGGCCAGGTCACGGCGATGCAGCAGCGGGCGCGCTCGCGGGAGCAGGCCAACGCCCTCTCGATCCGGCTCGAGCTGCAGGCCGACTGCTTCGCCGGCGTCTACGGCCACTTCGACCAGCGATACCTCGAGGCGGGCGACGTCGAGGAGGGTCTGCGCGCGGCGGCGGCGATCGGCGACGACATGATCCAGAAGCAGGCCCAGGGCGAAACCGCCCCCGAGTCGTGGACGCACGGGTCGTCGGAGATGCGCGTCCGCTGGCTCCGCCAGGGCCTGCAGAGCGGCGACCCCGCGTCCTGCGACACGTTCAAGGCGCCCCAGCTCTGAGGGCCGCGTTCTTCCTGGCCGAGGTCAGTCCGGCAGCCGGCCTCCGACGACGCGCTTGGCCAGCTCCCCGCGCGGGAACATCTGGTTCGCGGCGATGCCGTTGATGAGGCCGATCGTCCCGAGCTCGACCGTCGAGGGGTAAGCGCGGCCGAACTCCGGCAGCGCCATCTGGCGCTCCGGGTTCACGAGCGCGATGCGCTTCGGCTGGACGTCCAGGTACCGAGGGTCCGTCAGGCGGCCGAAGCTGCGGAGGGCCGAGTCGAACGCATTCTGATACGCGGAGAACCTCCCGGCCGGCGTGTAGCCCAGGATCCGGTAGATCTTGCCCTCGTAGGACACGAACGAGACCTCGCCCCTGAGAACGCCCTGCTCGGTGGCGGCCTCGAAGAACGCCACGTAGGCCGGGAGGCCGCCGATGGTGTCTCGGCCGGAGCGGCCCGCCTGGACGCCCTGTTGCGAGAAGAACTGGCGCGCCGCCTCTTCCGGCGACGCCCCCGCGGCGAGGGTGAGGGCGATGATCGCGTCCTGCGCCTCGCTCACGCCCACCACGGCCTGCTTCAGGTTCTGAGTCTTGAAGCCGTGCGGGAAGGCCAGCTGGAAGCGGAGGTCGGGGTGGTAGAAGGCATTCTCCCGGAAGAAGCCCTCCCGCGGGTTCTCGCCGAAGACCATGCCGTCGAGGCGGCGCAGGTACTGGGGGCGATTCACGATCGTGCCCGAGGCCCCGGTGGCGGCGATCTGGCCCTCGATCCGGGCGAGGCGATTGTCGGGGCTGGGGTGGGTGGACAGCCAGTCCGGCATGCGGGCGCCGCCGCCTTCCGCGCGCGTCACGCCGTCGAGCACGCCGAAGACCTCGAGCATCTCCCGGGGATCGTAGGCCACGCGGGTCATGTAGCGCAGTCCGAGCTCGTCGGCCTGGTTCTCGTCGTCGCGCCCGAACTTCAGGAACAGCAGGCCCAGGCCCTGCTGCGCCAGCCCGCCGAAGCGCTGCAGC
>JBGPQQ010000332.1:0-4706 GCA_041489115.1 Vicinamibacteria bacterium
CCACGCCGTCGCGGCCGGGGTCGAGAAGGCCCTGAGCCCGCACGTCCTGCGCCACTCCTTCGCGAGCCACCTCCTCGAGCGAGGGGCGGACCTGCGGGCGCTGCAGGCCATGCTGGGCCACGCCGACATCTCGACGACCCAGATCTACACCCACGTCACCCGCGAGCGGCTCCGGCAGCTCTACGACAAGTTCCACCCGAGGGCGTAGCGCGCAACGAGGCAGCGACCGTCACGCCCCGGGGCGCTCCTCCACCCCAGGTCCGGGGTGCGGGTTGGGCGGGTCGGGTCGCTCGCGGCCCAGGGCCACCGGGTGGTAAACTCCGGGCTTTGTTGAGGCGCCCCGCGTGCCCGCGGAGAGCGCGAAGGATTCGAGACACGAATGGCAAAGAACGGCCGTCACCTCTTCACGTCGGAGTCCGTGACCGAGGGACACCCCGACAAGATCGCCGACCAGATCTCCGACGCCGTCCTCGACTCGCTGATCGCCGAGGACCCCATGAGCCGGGTGGCGTGCGAGACCATGGTGACGACCGGCCTCGCCTTCATCGCCGGCGAGATCACCACCAAGGCCTACGCGGACCTCCCGACCATCGTGCGCGATACGATCAGGGACGTCGGCTACACGCGGGCCAAGTACGGGTTCGACTACGAGACCTGCGCGGTCATCTCCGCGATCCACGAGCAGTCGCCGGACATCGCGATGGGCGTCGACCCCGGCGGGGCGGGAGACCAGGGGCTCATGTTCGGCTACGCCTGCGGCGAGACGGCGGAGCTGATGCCGCTCCCCATCATGCTGGCGCACAAGCTGACCCACCGCCTCTCCCAGGTCCGTCGCGAGGGCCTCATCGATTACCTCCGCCCCGACGGGAAGAGCCAGGTGACGGTCGAGTACGAGGGCGACAAACCAGTCCGCGTGGACGCCGTCATCGTCTCGGCCCAGCACAGCGGCCTCGTGCCGATCGAGACGGTGCGCGAGGACGTCCTCGAGAAGGTGATCCAGGCCACGATCCCGGCCGCGCTTCTCGACGAGAAGACGAAGTACTACATCAACCCCACCGGCCGCTTCGTGGTGGGCGGGCCGCAGGGGGACTGCGGCCTCACCGGGCGCAAGATCATCGTGGACACCTACGGTGGGGTGGGCAGCCACGGCGGGGGCGCCTTCTCGGGCAAGGACCCGACGAAGGTGGACCGCTCGGCCTCGTACATGGCCCGCCACGTGGCCAAGAACATCGTGGCCGCGGGCCTCGCGGAGAAGGTCGAGCTGCAGCTCGCCTACGCGATCGGCGTGGCCGACCCGGTGTCGATCATGACCGACACGATGGGTACCGCGAAGGTCGGGGAGTCGGACCTCGTGAAGGCCATCCGCGAGGTCTTCCCCCTGACCCCGAAGGGGATCATCGAGTACCTGAACCTGCGCCGCCCGATCTTCAAGAAGACGGCGTCCTACGGGCACTTCGGCCGCAACGAGCCGGAGTTCACGTGGGAGCAGACGAACAAGACGGGCGAGCTCAAGGCCTTCTTCAAGCGGTAGGCCGGGTGCCTGTCGCCACCGGGACGCCATGAAGCTCGCCCGGGGGCGGCGCTTCCGGCCCGTCCTCCTCGCCGCCCTCGCGCTCGTCGGCCTGTACCTGCTGCGTGTCGCCTTCTGGCGGCCGCTGACCCTCGTGGGACAGGCGCCCGACGACGGCTACGCCCGAGTGGCCGGCGTCGTCCACGTCCACACCACCCTGTCCGACGGCGGGGGCGCGCCCGAGGAGGTGATCCGGGCGGCGAGGGCCACCGGCCTCGCCTTCCTCGTCATCACCGACCACAACAATCTCGACGCGAAGCCGCTCGAAGGCTACCGCGACGGCGTGCTCGTTCTCGTGGGATCGGAGCTCTCGACCCCGGCGGGCCACGTCGTCGGGCTCGGCCTCGATCGCGACCCGGCCTGGCGGTTCAACGGGGACGGCCTGGACGGCCTCGAGGACGTGCGCGACCTCGGGGGCATCCCCTTCGCGGCACACCCTTTCTCGGCCCGCGCCGACCTGCGGTGGAACGGCTGGGACCTGCCCGGCCCCTGGGGGATCGAGCTGCTGAACGGGGACAGCGACGCGCGGCGCGCCGGCCCGTGGCTGCTCCTGTCCCTCGGCCTCTACCGCCTGAACCCCGGCTACGCCCTTCTCCAGGGCCTGAACCCGCCCGGCGAGGCGCTCGGCCGCTGGGACGAGATGCTGGCGAGGCGCGACGTCGTCGGCCTCTCCGGCTCGGACGCCCACGGCCGGCTGCCGATCACGAAGAAGTGGGCCATCCGGTTCCCGTCCTACGAGGCCCTTTTCTCCCAGTCGCGCAACCACCTGCTCCTCGACCGGCCGCTGACGGGGGACGCCGGCGCGGACCGCGCGGCGGTCCTCGACGCCCTGCGCCGCGGCCGGTTCTACATCGGCCTCGACGCGCTCGCGCCGGCCGACGGCTTCCGATTCACGGTGGAGGCGGGCCCGGGCGAGCGCTGGACAATGGGCGACCACCTGGCGCCGCGGGAGGGCCTGCGCGCCGTGGCCGGCGGGCGAGTCCCGAGAGGCACCCGCGTCGTGCTCCTGCGGGACGGGCGGGCGGTGGGGGAGGGGAAAGAGGCGCTCGAGATCGCCCTTCCCGGCCCCGGCGTCTACCGGGTCGAGGCCCGCGTGCCCGGCTGGCCCGTGCCGTGGTTGATCACGAACCCCGTCTACGTCCACGACGAGCGCGAGCACGCGGCGCGCGCCGTCGCCGGGGCCTGGCCCGGCCCGCCCCCCCCGCCCCGCGAGGTCCGCCCGCTGGCCTCGCTCGAGGGCTTGGCCGCCTTCGTCCCGGAGTTCGATCCCTCGTCCCGGATGGACACCGCCGTGGCTGCCCCCGGCGCGGGGCCGGTCGGCGGGGAGGCCCTGAAGCTGGCCTTCCGGCTCGGCGTGCCGACGGCCTCGCAGCCATTCACGTGGTGCGCGCTCGTCAACCGGCAGGCCCGCGACCTCTCGGCCTACGCCGGCCTGCGCCTCCTCATCCGTGCCGACGGCGAGTACCGGCTCTGGGTGCAGGTCCGCGACGTGAACCCGGCCTCCGCCGACGACGGGCTCGAGTGGTGGCTGGCCTCGGTCCGGACCTCACTCGAGTGGCGCGAGGTGCAGCTCCCGTTCTCGCGCTTCCGCACCATCAACCGGAAGACCGACGGCCGGCTCGACCCCGGCGAGACGCGCGCCCTCGTCTTCGTGCTGGACGGCGCGGCGGTGAAGGCCGGCACGCAGGGCACGATCTGGATCAGCGACGTGGGCGTGTACCGGTAGAGTCACGACCCGCGTGGAACGCGGGTCGAGCTGAGCCTCCCGAGGCGCTCCGGTCGCGTCGAGGCGAAGGGAGGAGCCGACAGATCGGCCCAGATCGCCCCGCGCTTCGCGCGGGGCGTGCTATGTCTCCAGCGTCAGGATCAGGTAGAGGCCGGCGGCGCCGAAGATGAGGTTCGGGGCCCACGCGCCGAGGGCCGGGTGGAGGAGCGCGCTGCTGCCGAGGGCCTCGAAGATCCCCAGGACCGCCCAGTAGACGATCGCGATCACGATGGCGATGCCGATCCCGTAGAGCGCTCCCCGCCGCGCGACGATGAAGGAGAAGGGCACGGCGAGGAGCGTCATGACGAGCCCGACCATGGGGAAGGCGAGCTTGCGGTGGAGCTGGACGCGCAGCTTGGCCACGTCGAACCCGCGGGACTCGAGCGAGGCGATGTAGGCCCGCAGCTCGCCGAAGCCCATCGTCTCCGAGGGCTTCTCCTCGCGGCGGAAGTAGGAGGGCGGCTCGATCTCGCCGCCCGGGTCGCGGCCGACCACCCGCACGCGCTGGGCGGCGAAGGGCTGGAAGGACGAACGCGCCCCCGTCGTCCGGCGCCAGCCGCGCTCGAGGTCGTAGGTGCGCGTGGCGCCGTTCCAGGCCGCGCGGCCCGCGAAGAGGCGCTCGCGCAGGTCCCAGCTCTGCTGGTCCACGTCGTAGATCGAGAAGCCGTACACCGAGAACTCGCCGCCGCGCGCCGGCTCCGCCACCCCGTGCCCCGGGGCCGACTCGCGCTCGACGATGTAGTCGAAGTTGTAGAAGCGCTCGTCGCTCGCCAGCACCCAGCGCCGGTCGAACTGGTCGGACGACTGGGCGGGGCGGCCCTTGATGACGTTGCGGTCCGGGGCCGCGGCCTTGTTCGTGGTGGGCAGCACCCACTCCTGCATCCCGTAGAGGAGGAGGCTGGCGAGGAGGCCCATCCCGAGCACCGGCCCCGCCGCGCGGTAGACGCTGATGCCGCCCGCCTTCATGGCGGTGATCTCGTTGCGGCGGGCGAGGAGGCCGAGGGTCACCAGCACGCCCACCAGCACCGCGATCGGGGCGACCGTGAAGCCGATCTGCCACAGGTGGAAAGCGTAGTAGTGGAGGACCACCCGCCCCTTGACCTTGTGCTGCTGGATGTCGTCGATCAGGTCCATGAACTCCCCGAGGAAGTAGATGGACATGAAGGCGGCCAGGACGAGCATCACGTTGGCGACCCAGGCGCGGGCGATGTAGCGGTCGAGGAGCGACGGGAAGCGCAGGGTCAGGCGGGGGATCCGGAGGACGACGACCGGCCTCGGCGGGGCGCCCGCGGCGGCGCCGCGCGGCGGGGAGACGGGCCTCTCCCCGCGCTGGCGCCTCACCTTCGGCAAGAAGCTCAGGTAGTGGGCGGG
>JBGPQQ010000333.1:0-4677 GCA_041489115.1 Vicinamibacteria bacterium
CCTGCTCGCCACCGTGGCGGACGCGCTCCTCGTGCAGTGGCTCGCCTCGGTCTTCTCGCTGGAGGCGACGGGCCTCTCTCTCCTCGCCCTCGCCTCGCGCGCGACCCTGAACGCCCTCGCCGGGGGGCTCCTCTTCGCCCTGGTGGACCGGCGGCTGGGCTCCCGGTCATGAGCGGCGCCCCCGGAGACAGCCGGTGAGGATCTACGAGGACCTGCGGGTCGTCCAGGCCCGCCTCGCCGTCCTGCAGGCCCTGGCGGTGGCGCTCGTGGCGCTCCTCGTCATCCAGTTCTGGAACCTCCAGGTGATCCGCGCCCGCCACTTCCGCGACCTGGCGGAGAACAACCGCTCGCGGCTCGTGATCCTCGCCGCCCCCCGCGGCGCCCTCCTCGACCGGGAGGGCCAGGTCCTCGTGGACAACCGCCCTTCGTTCAACGTCGTGCTCGTCCCGGAGCACGCCGTCGACCTCGACCGGGTGGTCACCCGGCTGGCCGCGACCCTGGGCATGGGGGAGGCGACGCTGCGGGAGCGGCTCGCCCGCCGCCAGCCGTACCGCCCGGTGGTGGTGAAGACCGACGCCTCGCTCGCGGACGTCGCCGCGCTGGAGGCGCGGCGGCTCGAGCTGCCGGAGGTCAGCGTCGAGGTGGTGCCGCTGCGCTCCTACCCCCTCGCCTCCGCGGCCGCGCACGCGCTGGGGCGGGTGGGCGAGATCACGGAGCGCCAGCTGGAACTCGCCGAGTTCAGGGGCAAGGGCCTCGCCCCGGGCTCGCTCGTGGGGCAGGCCGGCATCGAGTCGCGCTACAACCGCGATCTGATGGGCCGGGACGGCTTCCGCCGCGTCATCGTGAACAGCCGCGGGCTCGAGGTCACCGAGGCGGACCGCCAGGCCCCGGAGGACGGCCCGAGCCTCACCCTCAGCATCGACGCCTCGCTGCAGGCCGCGGTGGAGAAGGCCTTCGAGGGCCGGGCCGGGGCGGCGGTGGCCCTCGATCCGGAGACGGGCGAGGTCCTCGCGATGACCTCCACCCCCGCCTACGACCCGAACAAGTTCACGACCGGGATCGACGCGTCTTCCTGGGCGAGCCTCGCCCAGGACCCCGAGACGCCCCTCATGAACCGGGTCATCCAGGGGACCTACGCTCCGGGCAGCGCGTTCAAGCTCGTCGCCGCCACCGCGGCGCTCGAGGAGGGCGTCATCACCCCTTCGACGACCTTCTACTGCCCCGGCTACCTCGCCGTCTACAACACGGTCTTCCGCTGCGCCAAGCCGGGCGGTCACGGCGTCATGGACCTGCGCCACGCGATCGCCCGCTCCTGCAACGTCTACTTCTACCAGGTGGGCATCCGCCTCGAGATCGGCCGGCTCGCGAAGTGGGCAAAGCTCATGGGGCTCGGGGCGCCGACGGGCATCGACCTGCCCTCCGAGGTGGGCGGGCTCATGCCGAGCCCGGAGTGGAAGATGCGGATCCTCAAGACGCCCTGGTACGCCGGGGAGACGGTTTCGGTGGCGATCGGCCAGGGACAGGTGAGCGCCACCCCGCTCCAGATGGCCCGCATCGCCGCGCTCATCGCGAACGGCGGCCGCCTCGTCCGGCCCCACCTGGTGCGCGCGACCGCCGGGCGGCCCGTCGGCGGGGACACCCCGGTCTCGATCGGCATCCGACCGGAGACACTCGCGGTCGTCGCCGACGGCATGCGGATGGTCGTGGCCGAGGGCACGGGGTGGCGCGCGCGCCTGTCGAGCGTGGAGGTCTGCGGCAAGACCGGCTCGGCGCAGGTCGTGGCCAAGTCGCGGCTCGAGAGGACGCCTGGGATCCACGAGCTCCTGCCCCACGGCTGGTTCCTGGCGTTCGCCCCGGCGGACCACCCGCGGATCGCCCTCGCCGTCCTCGTGGAGCACGGCGGGAGCGGTGGCGAGGCCGCCGCTCCCGTGGCACGCCAGATCCTCGCCCACTTCTTCGGGCTCGACCGGCCCGCGTCCCCGGGAGCGGCCGGGGTCGTCGACACCGAGGCGGAGGACTAGGCCGTGGCCGGTGGTATCGACCGCCGCTTCGTCTACAACGTGGACTGGGTTCTCCTGGGCACGGCCCTCGCGCTCGCGCTCGTCGGGGTTGCGATGGTGTACTCCGCCACCCACTCCGGCCGCAGCCCCGACCTCTACCTGAAGCAGCTCGCTCTCGTCGGGGTGGGCACGCTGGGGCTCGTGGCGGCCGCCACCGTCGACTACCGCCGCCTCGCCGACCGGGCCGTGCTCCTCTACGCCCTCTCGGTGGTTGCGCTTCTCTACGTCCTGCGCTTCGCCCCGGTCATCGCCGGGACGCGCCGGTGGGTCGTGATCGGCGGCTTCCAGCTGCAGCCGTCCGAGCTCGTCAAGCTCGCCGCCGCGATCTTCGTGGCCAAGGTGTTCGCCGAGTTCCGGCAGGAGACCCTCGGCCTCCGCGACGTGTTCGTGCCGGGCGCCGCGGTGGCGCTCCTCGCCCTCCTCATCGCGCGTGAGCCCGACCTCGGCACCGCGGCCTGCCTCGTCCCGCTCTTCCTCTCGGTGGCGTTCCTCGCCGGCCTGCGCATGCGCGCGGTCCTGGGGCTCGCCGCGGTGATGCTGCTCCTCGCCGCGCTCACCTGGCCCTTCCTCAAGGACTACCAGAAGACCCGGATCTACACCTTCCTCGACCCCTCGCTCGACCCCCGGGGCGCCGGATACCAGAAGATCCAGTCCCAGATCGCGGTCGGCTCGGGGGGGCTCGTCGGCCGGGGCTTCCTCGAGGGCAGCCAGGCCCAGCTCGGCTACCTCCCCGCCCGCCACACCGACTTCGTCTTCTCGGTCCTCGCCGAGGAGGCGGGCTTCGTGGGCGTCGTCGTGGTCCTCGGCCTCTACCTCCTCGTTCTCTGGCGCATGCTCGAGACCGCGCGCCTCGCCCGCGACCGTCTGGGCGCCTTCCTCGTGGCCGGGCTCGCCGGGAGCTTCGGCTTCCAAGTTGTGTACAATGTCGCCATGGTCGCGGGGCTCGTGCCCGTCAAGGGGCTCCCGCTGCCCCTCATGAGCTACGGAGGCTCTTCCGTGCTGTCGTCGCTCATTGGCGTCGGCCTCGTCCTCAGCGTCCGGGGGCGGCGCTTCGCGAACTGACGTTGCGCGCCTCCGTCGCTCTCTCCTCTCGCCGGGCGGGCCGCGGCCGCCCCGGATAGTGAATGGCCAGAGACCTCATCGTCAGCACCACCCCCCGCGAGACCCGGGTCGCGCTCCTCGAGGACGGCGTCGTCTCCGAGCTCTTCCTCGAGCGCGAGGCGCACCGGGGCATCGTGGGCAGCATCTACAAGGGCCGCGTGACCCGCGTGCTTCCCGGGATGCAGTCCGCCTTCGTGGACATCGGCCTCGAGCGCGACGCCTTCCTCCACGCCGCTGACGTCTTCGAGGAGCTGCCCGAGAACCTCCTCACCCCCGAGGAGACGGACGCCGCGCGCAGCGCCCCCATCGAGGAGCGCCTCCACGAGGGCGAGGAGGTGGTCGTCCAGGTCCTCAAGGAGCCCATGGGCACCAAGGGGGCGCGGATCACCTCGCACGTCTCGCTGCCCGGCCGCTACATCGTGCTCATGCCCACCGTGGAGCACGTCGGGGTCTCGCGTAGGATCACCGACGAGGAGGAGCGGCGCCGCCTGAAGACCATCCTGAAGGAGTTCCGTCAGGAGCGCGGGGGGGGCGGGCTCATCGCCCGCACCGCCGGCCAGGGGCGCGAGGCCGAGGCCTTCCTCCGCGACGGGCGGTACCTCTCCCGCACGTGGGACGAGGTGCGCGCCCTCGCCTCCCGCCAGCGGGCCCCCGTGCTCCTCTACCGGGAGCCCTCGCTTCTCGAGCGCCTCCTGCGCGACCTCCTCTCCGACGACGTCGCCTCGGTCCGGCTCGACAACGAGCGCGAGTTCCAGCGCACGCTCGAGCTCGTGCGCGCTCTCGAGCCGTCGCTCGCCCCGCGCGTCCGCCTCCACGACGGCGCCTCCGGCATCATGGAGGAGCACGGGGTCTCCGCGGAGCTCGAGCGTGCGCTGCGCTCCAAGGTGTGGCTGCCCGCCGGCGGCTACATCGTGATCAACCAGACCGAGGCCCTTGTGGCGATCGACGTCAACTCCGGGCGCTTCGTCGGCAAGAGCCAGCTCGAGGAGACCCTCCTCAAGGCCAACCTCGACGCGGTGCGCGAGATCGTCCGCCAGATACGCCTGCGCGACCTCGGCGGGATCATCGTGGTCGACTTCATCGACATGGAGGAGCGGAAGAGCCGCCGCGAGGTGATGCGCGCGCTCGAGCAGGAGCTGCGCCGGGACCGCTCGCCGACGAAGCTCCTCTCGGTGAACGAGTTCGGCCTCGTGATCCTGACCCGGAAGCGGGTCAAGCAGTCGCTCGAGCGCCTTCTCATGCAGCCCTGCCCCTACTGCTCCGGCAGCGGCCAGGTGAAGGGCGTCGCGACCGTGTGCTCGGAGATCTACGACGAGGTGAAGAAGCTCGCCCCGGACATGCGGGGCCGGACGCTCGTCCTGCGGGTGAACCCCGAGGTGGCCCGCGCCCTCGCCGGCGACGAGGCGCCGGTTCTCAAGAGCCTCGCCGCGCTCACCGGCGGCGAGGTCTCGGTGCAGGCGGACGCCCTCCTCCACCAGGAGCAGTTCGACGTGGTGACGGTGTGACGGGCGACCCC
>JBGPQQ010000334.1:0-4675 GCA_041489115.1 Vicinamibacteria bacterium
GATCTCGCCGTCGGCGATGATGACCTCCGACTTGCTGGCTCCCCCGCGCGCCTCGGGGCCGTAGGACTGGCTCTGGGTCGCGTTGCGCTCGTCGTAGATCGCGGCCGCCTCCGCCAGGATCTTGCCCGCCAGGACCAGACCCTGGCCCCCCTCGCCGCTCAGCCTTATCTCGTAGCGAAAGGCCACCTCTCCCTCCCGGCCCGTTCAGGCCCCCGCCGGCGCGCCGCGCAGCCGCTCCACGAGGCGGGCGTACTGCTCGGTGTACTCGGGCTTGTCCATGTCGACGAGGACCCCGGTCACGATGGCGCGGCCACGCTCCTCCCCGGAAAGGGTCTCCGCCTTCGCCTTCGACGTCGAGTGCTCTTTCAAGTAGGCCGTCATCTGCACCGCGTCGCCTTTCCGGTTGAGGCGACCGTAGGTCGTGGGGCAGGGCGTCATGACCTCCACCAGGGAGAAACCCTTCTTGCGGATCGCCCGCTCGATGAGCTTGTCGAGCAGGAGGGGCTTGGCGACCGTTTCCCGGGCCACGAAGCACGCCCCGGCCCCCGCCGCCAAGGCCGCGATGTCGAAGTTGGGCTCGATCGAGCCGTAGGGGGCGGTGGAGGCGCGATCGCCGCTCGGGGTGGCCGGGGAGACCTGTCCCCCGGTCATCCCGTAGATCCAGTTGTTGTAGAGGATGACGGTGATGTCGATGTTGCGCCGGGCGGCATGGATGAAGTGGTTGCCGCCGATGGCGGTCGCGTCCCCGTCGCCGGTGACGACGATGACGGTGAGGTCGGGACGGGTCATCTTGACCCCGGTGGCGAAGGTCAGGGCCCTCCCGTGGGTGGTGTGGAGCGTGTTGACGTCGACGTAGCCGGGGGTGCGGCTCGAGCAGCCGATCCCGGACACCATGCAGATCTCGTCGCGGTCGAGACCGATCCGATCCACCGCGCGCAGGATCGCCTTCAGCACGATCCCGTCGCCGCACCCGGGGCACCAGATGAGGGGGAACTTGTCGAGGCGCAGGTACTTCGCGTAGTCCGTCATGCCGGGACCCCCGCGCCCGCCCGCGCCGCGCGCTCGACGAGCTCCAGGATCTGGCCCGGCCTCACGGGCAGGCCGTCCACGCGCGAGAAGGGAACGACACGGCAGGCGCCTCCGACCGCCCATTCTACCTCGTGGGCCATCTGGCCGAGGTTCATCTCGGGCACCAGGATCGTCGCGACCCTCCGTCCGAGCTCACGCACCTCGGCGTCGGGGAAGGGCCACAGCGTGCGCGGGCGCAGCAGGCCCGCGGGAATGCCCTTCGCCCTCGCCTCGTCGACGGCCTGGCGCGCCGCCCGCGCGACGGACCCGTAGGCGAACACGGCCAGCTCGGCGTCGTCGCAGGCGTGGCGAGAGACCTCCACGATGCGCTCGCGGTGCCGCTCCAGCTTGCCGTTGAGGCGCCGGTTCAGCCGGTCGATCTCCACGGGATCGTTGGTCGGGAAGCCGGTCTCGTCGTGGGAGAGGCCGGTCACGTGGAAACGGTAGCCGTCGCGGCCGAAGGCGGCCATGGGCGGCACACCGTCCTCCGTGTGCCGGTAGGGGACGTAGCCGTCCGGGGGTGTGTCCGGCCCCTTCCGCTCCACCACCTCCACCCGGTCGGGCAGCTGGACTTTCTCGTTCACGTGGCCGATGATCTCGTCCAGGAGCAGGACGACCGGCGTGCGGTAGGCCTCGGCCAGGTTGAAGGCGCGCACGGTCAGGTCGAAGGTCTCGGCCACCGAGAACGGGGCGAGCGCGATCATGGGGTGGTCGCCGTGGGTGCCCCAGCGGGCCTGCATCACGTCGCCTTGCGAGGGCATCGTGGGAAGCCCCGTGCTTGGCCCGCCCCGCTGCACGTCGACGATCACGCAGGGGACCTCCGCCATGCAGGCAAAGCCGATGTTCTCCTGCTTGAGGGAGAAGCCGGGGCCGCTCGTGGCCGTCATCGCCTTCGCGCCGGCGAGCGACGCGCCCACCACCGCACCCATCGCGGCGATCTCGTCCTCCATCTGCATGAAGACGCCGCCGAGCTTCGGCAGACGGACGGCGAGCTCCTCCGCGATCTCGGACGAGGGAGTGATCGGGTAGCCAGCGAAGAAGCGGAGGCCCGCGGCCAGGGCCCCGTGCGCGCACGCCTCGTTGCCGGACATCACCCGGACGGGGGAACGGGAGGGTTCGCTCATGTCGTCGGCCCGCCCCCCTCCCCGCCGCCGACGGGACCAGACCGGGCATCGCTCACGGTGATCGCGAAGTCCGGACAGATGACCTCGCACATCAGGCAGCGACTGCATGTCTCGGCTTGCAGCACTACCGGGAGGCCGTCCCGCATCTCCAGGACTCCTCTGTTGCAGTACTCGACGCAGAGGCCGCATCCCTTGCACCAGGAGACCTTGATCTGGATCTCGGGCGGGACCTTGGCCGGCCTTACGCCAGAAGTCGTTACGGAGGAGGAGCCAGGCTCGGCTTCAGCCATGAACGAACCTCAGAAGACCGCGGCACCGCACTGGCGACGGCGAAACCCACAGCCGTGAAGGTCGGTGAGAACGACCAATCCTTCCAATCGCACCGTAGCACGGGAGTCAGGCAACCGCCATCGTCCGTTTGTTCTAGAGACTGTCCGACCCGGCGGGCGGATACTTCTGGAAGAGATTCACAGGCGAACATCGGGCTTCGAGGCCCAAGAGGCTGTTCCGTGCGGCAAGCCGGCGCTCCCGAGCTCGTCCCCCAGGCGGAAGGGATCCTCGAGGAGCACAGGCAACTCCACGGCTACCTGGAGAAGGTAGAGGCCGCTCTCTCCGCCACGCGACCTCCCGAGGCCGCCGCGGTCCGGGCCGCAGGCCTCGCCTCCTCCCTGGGGGAGCTCGTTCCGTTCCTCCGGGCTCACTTCGGGCGGGAGGAGGCAGAGGGCCTCTTCGATCGGATCCAGGCGATCTGGCCGCACGCCGCCCACGCCTGCGAGCGCCTGCAGGGCGAGCACCGGGTGCTGCTCGTGCGTCTCGAACGCCTGCGGGCCGAGAGCGAGGCCGGGTTCGTCACCGAGGAGGCGCTCGGCGCCCTCGTGGCTGGGGTTCGCTCTCTCTTGAAGGACCTCGCCCGCCACGAGGAGCTCGAGAACGAGCTCATCTTCGGCTCATTGGACGACGCCATGGCGGCTCAGGACTGAAATGCGCGGAGCCACGGGCTCCTCTTCGTCCCGAAAGGAACCTGTCATGTCCACTTCGGGCATCGAGTTCTCGACGCTGACGCTTCGCGACGCGTTCGACCTCGCGATCCTGATCGACGAGGAGGCCGAGGAGCGCTACGAGGAGCTGGCCGATCAGATGGAGGTCCACCACACGCCGGAGGCCGCCTCCTTCTTCCACCGGATGTCGAGCGAGGAGGCCAGGCACGGCTTTGAGCTGCGGGAACGCCGGCAGCGGCTCTTCCGCGACGCGGGCCGGATGGTCTCGCGCGCCATGTTGTGGGACGTGAAGGCGCCCGATTACGACCAGGTCCACGCCTTCATGACCTTGCGCGAGGCCATGCAGACGGCGCTCGGGGCAGAGGAGAAGGCGGAGGCCTTCTTCGAGGCCACCCTCCCCCAGATCCGTGACGGCGAGGTCAAGGCCTTGTTCTCCGAACTCAAGGACGACGAGACCCGCCTCCACGAGCAGGTCGGGAAGGAGCTGGCCAGGCTTTCGCCGGAGTGCGAGGGGACCGCCGAGGACTTCTCCGACGAGCCGGTCGGACACTGACCCCGCCCCCCGCGCCCGCGTGATCCCCTCGGTCACGGCCACGGCGAGCAGCCTGGCCGGCGAAGTCCCGATGCTAGACTGCCCGGGCATGAGGGTCCTCGTCCGGCCGGTCCGCGCGCGGGACGACTACGACGCCTGCGTGCGGCTGCAGCGCGAGGTCTGGGGGCTCTCCGACCTCGAGATCACCTCGGCCATCCAGCTCGTCGCCACCGTGCACGCGGGGGGCGTCCTGCTCGTCGCCGAGTCCCCCGGCGAGGGGATCGTCGGTTTCTGCTACGCCTTCGCCGCGCTGCGGGGAGGCGAAGCCCACCTGCATTCGGACATGCTGGCCGTGCAGGCGGCGGCCCGCGGGCGCGGGATCGGGCTGCTCCTCAAGTGGGCCCAGCGGGAGGAGGCGCTCCGCCGCGGCGTGCGCCTCGTCACCTGGACCTTCGATCCGCTGCGGGCGCCGAACGCCCGCCTGAACCTTCGCCGCCTCGGGGCGGTGGCCCGCGAGTATCTGCCCGATCTCTACGGGGAGACGACCTCGGCCCTCCATCACGGGCTCCCCACCGACCGACTGCTCGCACGGTGGGAGCTCGACCGTCCCCGTGTGGAGCGGCGGGCGGCCGGCGAAACGGCCGCCCCGCCGGCGCTCGCGACCGTCCCCGCGCTCAACGACGTGACCTGGCGCGGCGGCTTGCCCGTCTCGTCGCCACCCCGCCTCGACCTCCACGCACCGGCCCTCTTCCTCGAAGTCCCCGACGACTGGGACGCGGTGTGCCGCGCTGCCGATACCACGCTGGCCAGGGAGTGGCAGGAGATCGTGCGCCACGCGCTCGACACATCCGGCGTCAACGATCGCAAGCAGGCGCGCTCCAAGTACGGCGCCAAGAAGAGCTAGCGCGATGCCCCGCCGAGCAGAAATCACGCCGCGCGTCCTGCCCGCAGAC
>JBGPQQ010000335.1:0-4648 GCA_041489115.1 Vicinamibacteria bacterium
GCCTCCGCGAGGCTCGCGGCGCTGGCGAAGCGGTCGGCCCGGTTCTTGGCCAGGGCCTTGCGCAGGACCGGCACCGCCGCCAGCGGGATGCGGGCCGCCACCGGGCCCTCGAAGGGCACGGGGTCCTGGATGTGCTTGAAGAGCGTCGCGACCGGGGTGTCCCCGCGGAAGGGGACGCTGCCGGTGAGGATCTCGTAGATCACGACGCCGAGCGCGTAGACATCGGAGCGGTGGTCGATCTTGTCGCCCAGGCACTGCTCCGGGCTCATGTACTCCGGGGTGCCCATGATCTGGCCCGCGGTGGTGAGCCCCCCGCCGCCCGTGCTGTGGTCCCCGCCCTCGATCTTGGCGATCCCGAAGTCCATGAGGCGGACGCGGCCGCTCGGGTCCCGCATGATGTTCGAGGTCTTGAGGTCGCGGTGGATGATGCCGACGTCGTGGATGGCCTGGAGCCCGTCGGCCGACTGAATGGCCACGTCGAAGGCCTCCTCCGACTCGAGGAAGCCCCCCTTGTCGCGGGCGAGCTGCTTGATGTCGGTGCCCTCGACGTACTCCATCGAGATGTAGCGCACCCCGCCGTCCTCGCCGTACTCGTGGATGCGGCAGACGTTGCGGTGCGAGACCTTGCGGGCGAGCTTGATCTCGTGGCGGAAGCGCTTGGCCATCTCCGCGGTGTTCGCGAACTCGGCCCGCAGCACCTTGATCGCGACCTGCTCGTCCAGCATGCGGTCGTGGGCCTTGTAGACCATGCCCATCCCGCCCTTGCCGAGGGGGCTCAGCACCTCGTAGCGGCCGGCGATGACGGAGCCCTGGGTGAGGGCGGAGAGCGCCCGCCCGCAGGTGAAGCAGGCCTCGGCCGAGTCGTCGTTCAGGACCTTGCAGGACGGGCAGATCATGGCCTTGGCTCTCGCGCGGCCTGATTGTACTGGAATGGCCACACCCCGCGAGTCCCCCGCCCCGGCGGGTATGATGGGGGTCACCATGCACGACCGAATCACGCTCTCCACGGTCCTGATCGCGACCCTCCTGGCCATGACCGCCTCTTCCCGGGCCGAACCCGCCGCCTCCCCCCTCCTCCCGTTCGACGCGATCGAGAAGACCCTCCCGAACGGCCTCAAGGTCGTCGTCGTCCCCACCGGCTTCCCGAACATCGTGTCGCTCCAGATCCCGGTCCAGACGGGGTCCCGGAATGAGGTCGAGCCCGGCAAGTCGGGCTTCGCCCACTTCTTCGAGCACATGATGTTCCGGGGGACGAAGGCCTACCCGCCCGACGCCTACCAGGCCATCCTGACCAGGGCCGGGGCGCGGCAGAACGCCTACACCACGGACGACTACACGAACTACCACACGACCTTCGCGAAGGAGGACCTCGAGACGATCCTCGAGGTCGAGGCCGACCGCTTCCAGAACCTCGAATACCCCGTGGAGGCCTTCAAGACCGAGTCCCGTGCCGTGCTCGGCGAGTACAACAAGAACAGCGCCAACCCGATCCTGAAGCTCTTCGAGGTCCAGCGCGAGAGCGCGTTCAAGGTCCACACCTACCGGCACACCACGATGGGGTTCCTGAAGGACATCGAGGACATGCCCAACCAGTTCGAGTACTCGAAGCTCTTCTTCGACCGCTGGTACCGGCCCGAGCACACGACCGTCATCGTGGCGGGCGACGTGAAGGCCGACGAGGTGCTGCCTCTCGTCGAGAAGTACTGGGGCTCGTGGAAGCCGGGGACGTACAAGGTCGACATCCCCGTCGAGCCGCCGCCCGCGGGGCCAGTCCAGGCGCACGTGCCCTGGAACGGACCCACCCTGCCCTGGGTGGCGGTGGCCTTCCACGCGCCCGCGTTCTCCGAGACCGACAAGGAGTGGGCGGCCCTCGACATCCTGACCGACCTCACCTTCGGCCCGACCTCGGCCCTCTACAAGCGGCTCGTCGAGGACGAGCAGAAGGTCGACCGCCTGCGGGGTTCGGCGTCCTCGAACGCCGACCCGGAGCTCCTCACCGTCTTCGCCCGCGTGAAGAAGGCGGAAGACACGCCGTACGTGCGGGACCAGATCCTGAAGGCCTTCGCCGAGGCGCGCGCGGTGCCGCCGTCCCCGCAGCGGGTGGCCGACGCGAAGTCGAACAACCGCTACAACCTCCTGCGCTCGCTCGACAACACCGAGGCGATCGCGGGCGGCGTCGCCCGCTTCGTCCGCTACCGGCGATCCTTCGACACGATCAACAACCTGTACCGGGTCTACGACACCGTGACGCCGGCCGACATCCAGGCCGCCGCTCGGAAGTGCTTCGTGGACGCGGGCCTCGTCCAGACGACGCTCTCGAAGGACCCGCTCCCGACGGCGATCGCCACGATTCCCTCGCTCGCCACCATCGCCGTCGCTCCGCTCACGCCCGCCCCGGGACGGCCGAGCGCCGCGAAGCCGGCTCCGCCCGCCCTGGCGGCGGGACCGACGGCTGCGCTCTCGCCGCTCGTGCAGCGTTCGAAGCTGCCACAGCTGAACGTGAAGCTGCTCTTCGCCGTGGGCTCCGCCCACGACCCCGCGGGCAAGGAGGGCCTCGCCGCTCTCTCCGCGGCGATGGTCACGGAGGCCGGCTCGCGCGCGATGACGATCGCAGAGATCAACGAGGCTCTCTTCCCCATGGCGGCGAGCTTCGACGCCCAGGTGGACCGGGAGATGACGACGTTCACCGCCCGCGTCCACCGGGACAACTGGGAGCGCTTCGCCGCCATCGCCCTGCCGCAGCTCACCGAGCCCGGCTTCCGGGACGAGGACTTCCGGCGGCTCAAGGACCAGCAGCTGAACGCTCTCCGGCAGGACCTGCGGACGAACAACGAGGAGGAGCTCGGCAAGGAGCGGTTGCAGGGACTCGTCTTCGCCGGCACCGCCTACGGTCACCCCGTGCTCGGAACCGTCGCCGGGATCGAGTCCATCACGCTCGACGACGTGAAGAGCTTCGTGGCGAAGGCCTACACGCGGGCGGCGCTGAAGGTCGGCCTCTCCGGCGACCTGCCCGGCGGGCTCGAGGCGCGGCTCGGCGGCGAGGTCGCGAAGCTGCCCGCCGGACCTGGCCTCCCGGCCCCGTCGGGCATCGGCGGCCGGGCGCAGAAGGGGATCTCGGTCGACATCGTCGAGAAGGACACCCGCGCGACCGCGATCTCGTTCGGCCACCCGATCGGCGTCACCCGCTCCCACCCCGACTACCCCGCCCTCTACCTCGCCCGCACCTGGCTCGGCGAGCACCGCTCCTCGACCTCGCACCTCTACCAGCGCATCCGCGAGGTGCGCGGGATGAACTACGGCGACTACGCCTACATCGAGGCCTTCCCGCGGGGCGGCTTCCGCTTCTTCCCCGAGCCCAACCTCGCGCGGCGCGCGCAGATCTTCGAGGTCTGGATCCGCCCGGTGGTGCCGGAGAACGGGCACATGGCCCTGCGGATCGCCCTCTTCGAGCTGCGCAGGCTGACCGAGAGGGGCCTGTCGGCGGAGGACTTCGAGTCGACTCGCGACTACCTGATGAAGAACGTCTTCGTCATGACCGCCACCCAGGACCAGCAGCTCGGCTACGCGCTCGACTCGCAGTGGTACGGCATCCCGGAGTACACGAGCTACATGCGCGAGAAGCTGCAGAAGCTGACGCTGGCCGAAGTGAACGGCGTGATCAAGAAGCACCTCTCGGGCGAGGACCTGCAGGTGGTGATCGTGACGAAGGACGCGAAGGGGCTGGCCGAGAAGCTGTCCTCGGACGCCTTCTCGTCGATCAGGTACGAGGCGCCGAAGCCGAGGGAGCTCCTCGACGAGGACCAGGTGATCGGGGCGCTGAAGCTGGGCATCCGGCCCGAGGCGATCACGATCACCCCGGTCGAGGAGGTGTTCGCTCGGTGACCACTGTCGTGTCCCTTCGCTCCGTCAACCCGACCGACGGCTCGCTGATCCGCGAGTACGCCGAGACGACACCCGAGGAGGTGGGCTCGGCGCTCGCCGCCGCCGCCCGCGCCTTCGAAGGCTGGCGGCGGACGTCTTTCGCCGAGCGGGCGTCGATCCTGCGGCGCGCCGGCGCGCTCCTCCGCGAGCGGCGCGTGGAGCTGGCCCGCCTCATGGCCCTCGAGATGGGCAAGCCCGTCGCCCAGGGCCGGGCCGAGGCCGACAAGTGCGCCTGGGCGTGCGAGCACTACGCGAAGCACGCCGAGCGCTTTCTCGCGCCCGAGGAGGCGCCGACCGACGCCTCGAGGAGCTACGTCGCGTTCGAGCCGCTCGGCCCCGTCCTCGCGGTGATGCCGTGGAACTTCCCGCTCTGGCAGGTCTTCCGCTTCGCCGCGCCCGCGCTCATGGCCGGCAACGTCGGCTTGCTGAAGCACGCCTCGAACGTCTCCGGCTGTGCCCTCGCCATCGAGGAGGTCCTGCACGCGGCGGGCGTGCCGCGGGACGCCTTCCGCACGCTGCTCGTGGGCTCGTCGCGGGTGGCTGCGATCATCGAGGCCCGTGAGGTCGTCGCCGTCACCCTCACCGGCAGCACCCCGGCCGGACGGGCCGTCGCGGCGAAGGCCGGGGCGTGCCTCAAGAAGACGGTCCTGGAGCTGGGCGGCAGCGACCCCTACGTCATCCTCGAGGACGCGGACCTCGAGAAGGCCGCAGAGATCTGTGCCACCGC
>JBGPQQ010000336.1:0-4632 GCA_041489115.1 Vicinamibacteria bacterium
CGACGACCTCGGCCGCTTCCGCGAGTGGTGGAAGGGGGAGCGGAAGGTGCCGTTCGCGCCCTGGACGTCGCAGGCGCTCCCGCCGGTCGCGGTGCCGATGCCCGACCGGCGCGCCCTCGCGGTCCTGCGGGCGCGCCTCGAGGACGCGACGGGCCGCGTGCTGCACCGCAACTTCACGGCCTTCGTGATCGGGGAGGGCCCGTCGCCGCGCGACGAGACGGTGGCCGCCGACGGCCGGACGCTCCGCGTCCTGCGCGTGGCTCCCGCGGCCCCGAGCGCCGCGCGTTGGAGCCTGCGCGCATGGCAGGCGATGGACGGCCGCAAGCAGAACGGGGCGGGCGCCGGCTTCTTCGAGTACCGCCTGGCCTGGCCGAAGGGCCTGCGGGCGCAGGACGTGGCCGGGGCGTCGTTCGTGGCCGAGCTCGGGGCGAAGGAGCTCTTCGGCAAGGACCGCGTCGGCGCGGGCGAGGTGCAGGGAGACTTCATGCGCGGCAAGGGCACGCACGACCCCGGCCTCAACCCGAACGCCTACCCGATGACGGACGCCACGAGGTACCCGAGCGCGGTGCGCGTGCTCGTCAACGGCTCGCCGGCCGGCGTCTTCGACCTGCCCGACGACCCCGCCGACCACCGGGGGCTGCTCTCGTGGCACGCGCAGAAGCGGGACGGGAAGCTGAGCGAGGCCGGCTCGTACGGCACCCTCGTCTCCGCGACCGTCCCGGGGACGGCTCTCCGGGAGGCTGCCGCGACCGGGGAGATCGTGATCCGGCTGGAGGTGGACGAGTCCCTGCCGGGCGGCCTGGCCGTGTACGGCGAGGGAGCGGGACGCTACCCGCTGGACCCCAGCCTCGTCCTGACGCTGCGGCGCTGAGCGGCGGTCAGGGCTTCGGCGGAGGGTACTTGGCGGCCTTCTTCTTCGTCTTCTTCTTTCTCTTGGCGGCCTCGGCCTTCGAGGTCTTCGCGAGGTCGGCGCGGTGCGCCCGCTCGTACGTCTGGATGTCCTTGAAGCGGCCGTGCGCGTCGCGGACCGCGTAGAGCTTCTTGCCGGCGGTGCTGCGGTGGGTCGTTCTCCGGGCCTTGGCCATGTGACCTCCGTGTTCGAGTCGGCCTTCCGTACGCCGCCGATCTTCCGCGATCGAGCGCTCTCCTGCAACCTCAGTTGCTGAGGATCGTCTTCAGGATCTCCGGGTCCTTCTCCTCCTGGGCCAGCAGGGAGTGGCACGTGCTGCAGTCCTGGGAGATCGCCTTCCCGTCGGCGGCCTTGTGCTCCTCGTCGTGGCAGCGGAAGCAGCCCACCTCCGTGCTCATGTCGGGGTGGCCGATGTGGTTCACGTAGGTCCCCCACTTGATGTTCATCTTCGGGAAGACGTTCCAGCACCAGATGTCGCCGAGGGCGCTGCCCGCGGCGGCGACGGCGTCCTTCTTCTCCGCCACGACCTGCGGGTAGGACTGCGAGTAGAAGTCGGCGATCGCCTTCGCGATGCCCTCGCGTGCCGCCTCGTGGCTCGGGTACTCGGCCCGGAGGGCCTTGAGGCCCTCGCGACGCACGAAGGGCAGCGCGGGGTCGACCCTCCGGTCGAGGAGGGCGGCGTCGAGCTCCTGCAAGGGGTCGCGGTAGACGTGGGTCGGGCGGTTGTGGCAGTCCACGCAGTCCATCGTGCGCCACTCGGTGGCCTTCGCCGCCTCGGGAGTCGAGGCGGCCGGACCCGTCCAGCGCCGCGTCGTGCCGTCCTTCGCCACCATCTCGACCTCGTAGATCACCTGCCGCTTCTCGTCCGAGCGGTAGCGCACGACGTGGTCGGGATCGACGTGCCAGTGGATGCCCTGGCTGCGCCCCGCCTGGCGACCGCCCACCTTCACCACGAGGACGGTCTTCGTCTCGGTGTTCGCCTCGTCCTCCGAGAAGTGGGTGTTGACCTTGAACCGGTCGCCCACGAACTTGTTGGGCCAGTGGCACTGCTCGCAGGTCTCGCGCGCGGGGCGCAGGTTGTGGACGGGGACCTCGATCGGCCTCGGGTAGAGGTCTAAGGTCACGGAGACGAGCTGCCACGAGCCCGAGAGCTTGGACTTGACGAACCAGCCCGCCCCCTCGCCGATGTGGCACTCCACGCACTTGACGCGAGCGTGGGGGGAGCGCCTGTAGGTCGTGAACTCCGGCTCCATCACGGAGTGGCAGGCGGCCCCGCAGAACTGGGTCGACTCCATCACCTCGACGCCCTTGTAGGTACCGACACCGAGGATGAGGGCGTTGATCCCGGTCGCGACGAGGAAGACGAGCGCGGTCTTGCGGATCTGGGGCCGGTTGAAATCCAGTACGGCGAACTCGGCGGCGGGATCGTCTTCGGCGATGGCCTCCCGGCGGCGCTTCCGAGCCTGCCACAGGCCGACGGGAATGAGGGCGAGGCCCAGGACGAAGAGCGCGGGAAGGACGAGGAACGTCAGGATGCCCAGGTAGGGGCCGCCCCCGTGCTCGCTCACCATGTGGATGGAGAAAAGCAGAAGGAAGAGGAACGCGGCGGCGGTCGTCAGGGCCGACCCGGCCAGGCTGATCCGGTTCGAGGTGACGGTGGCGAAGAAGCGAGTCACGGGATCGAACACGTTCTTCATTGGGTTCCCCTGTGAACGCCCAAGCTTAGGCGATGGCCGCACGGGGGTCCAGGCGCGGCCCGGGCGCGCCGGGCGCGCGGCCTGGCCGGTCGCGGCTCAGGCCGCGGTCGGGCCGAACTCCTGATGCAGCAACGCATTGAACGCACGGATTGGGCACTTTGATCCGCCGGCATGAGCCGTTTGGCTCTTGGCCGGGCGGCCGATCTTTTCGAACATCACATCCGCTTCGAGTCTCTCGAGCCTTCCGGTCTCTCTGCAGGTCCAGGGTTTCGAACAAGGCCGTCGAGTTGGCGGGCCACCGGCGCGGAGGTTTACATCATGTCGGTCCTGTTCGGGCACAAGGGACACCTCGTCCGGATGGCGGCGCTGTTCGGGGTGGGGGTGCTGGCCTTCCTCGTCCTGCAGGCCCTCCTCGTTCCCAAGGGCTTCGGAGTCTACGGGCACTACCGGGCGGGCGCGCTCGAGGAGAACCGGGCGCGGCCCGTCGCCTTCGCCGGGCGCGCGGCCTGCGTGGAGTGCCACTCCGACGTGCCCGACGCGATGAAGAGGGGCCGCCACGAGGGGATCCGCTGCGAGGCCTGCCACGGCCCACTCGCCGGGCACGCCGCGGACCCCACCGAGAAGAAGGCAGTGCGCCCCGACAGCAGGGTGCTCTGCGCCCGGTGCCACGCTGGGAACGTGGCCCGGCCCGCCCGCTTCCCGCAGGTCGACCCCGTGGAGCACGCGGGGAAGGAGGCGTGCACCAGCTGCCACAAGGCCCACAACCCGCTTACCCCGGGACCGGCGGGCCAGCCGGGGCTCGCCCCGGGACCGGCGGGCCAGCCGGGGGGTATGGAGAACGGGGGGACGAAGTGAACCAGGACCGGCGCGACTTCCTCGCCCGCTCGGGCAAGCTGCTGCTCCTCACCGGGGCCGCCCAGGTCGCCTTCGAGGCGGTCCTGCGCGGGGAGCCTGAGGCCGCCCCCAACTACAAGACGACCGACCATTGGTGGGGGATGATCATCGACGTCGAGAAGTGCATCGGCTGCGGCAACTGCGTGCGGGCGTGCAAGGAGGAGAACGACGTGCCCCACGAGCCGTTCTACTTCCGGACCTGGGTCGAGCGCTACCACGTCCCGGAGGGGGACAGCGAGGCCCCCGAGGTCGACTCGCCGAACGGCGGCTACGACGGCTTCCCCGAAAAGTACAGGAGCAGCGACGGCGCGAAGAGCTTCTTCGTGCCCAAGCTCTGCAACCACTGCGCGCACTCTCCCTGTGTGCAGGTCTGCCCGGTGGGCGCGACGTTCGAGAGCCCTGACGGGGTCGTGCTGGTGGACAAGACCTACTGCCTCGGCTGCCGCTACTGCGTCCAGGCCTGCCCCTACGGCTGCCGCTTCATCGACCCCCGCACGAAGACCGTCGACAAGTGCTCGCTCTGCTACCACCGGATCACGAAGGGGCTCACGACCGCGTGCTGTGAGACCTGCCCGACCGGCGCGCGCCAGCTCGGCGACCTGAAGGACCCGAAGGACCCGATCCACGAGTTCCTGCGCACGCACAAGGTGCAGGTGCTGAAGCCGCAGATGGCCACGGGCTCGAAGACCTACTACAACGGCCTCGACGGCTCGGTGCGCTAGGAGAGAGCGCCATGGAGAGCATCCTGCAGGGCGTCGAGGGGTACATGTACCCCAACGAGATGGAGCTCCAGTGGAGCATCCTGATCGTCCTCTACCCCTACATCACCGGGCTCGTGGCGGGCGCCTTCATCCTGGCCTCGCTCGAGCGCGTCTTCCGGGTCGAGTCCGTCAAGCCCACCTACCGCCTGGCGCTGCTGACCGCGCTCGCGTTCCTCCTGGTGGCGCCCCTGCCCCTCCAGCTGCACCTCGGGCACCCGGAGCGCTCGCTCGAGATGTACCTCACGCCCCACACCGCCTCGGCCATGGCGATGTTCGGATTCGTCTATCTCTGGTACCTGATGGCGGTCCTCGTCCTCGAGATCTGGCTCGACTATCGCAAGGACATCGTGCAGCTCGCCCAGACCACGAC
>JBGPQQ010000337.1:0-4630 GCA_041489115.1 Vicinamibacteria bacterium
GGGGTGCGGCTGGTGGTCGTCGATTCCCCCTACCGGCTGCTGGTCGAGCCGCTGGTCGAGTACATCCGCCAGGTGGCGGCGCGCCGTCAGCCCAACGAGGTGATCACGGTCGTGGTCCCGCAGTTCGTGCCCCGGCGGCAGTGGCACAACGCCCTGCACGCGCAGACCGCGATGATGCTGCGCCTGGCCCTGGTGTTCGAGCCGGGGGTCGTGATCACGAGCGTGCCCTACCAGGTGGGCGGCGGGGAAGAGGGGGAGGGGGAGTAGGGCGATGAACGTGATCATCGTCGGGTGCGGCCGGGTGGGGGCGGAGCTGGCCCTCCGGCTGAGCCGCCGCGGGCACGACGTGACCGTGATCGACCACATCGGCTCGTCGTTCTCGCACCTTGACCCCGCCTACCGCGGCCGGACGATCGAGGCGGAGCCGCTCGCGGAGGGCGTCCTCGAGAAGGCGGGGATCCGGCAGGCGCAGGCGCTCGCCACCGTCACGAACTCGGACCCGGTCAACGCGGTGGTGGCCCACGTCGCGCGCACGGTCTACGGCGTGCCGAACGTGGTCGCCCGCAACTACGACCCCCGCTGGCGGGCCCTGCACGAGGCGATGGGTCTCACCTCGGTCAGCTCGACCGCCTGGGGCGCGCAGCGGATCGAGGAGCTGCTGGAGCGGCCGCGCCTGCGGGCGGTCTTCTCGGCCGGCAACGGCGAGGTGGAGCTCTACGAGGTGGCGGTGCCGGAGACCTGGGTGGGGCGGACCCTCGACGCGCTCGTGGCGGGCATCCCCTGCTCGCCGGTGTCGCTCACGCGCGGCGGGCGCGCGAGCCTGCCGGAGCCGGAGCGGGTGCTGAGCGCGGGCGACATCCTGCACGTGACGGCGACACTCGAGGGAGCCGGCCGGCTGGGCCGGCGCCTCGAGGGCGGGGAGGCCTGAGGATGCGCATCCTGATCGCCGGCGGAGGACGAACCGGGGCGACGCTCGCGCTCACGCTCCACGCGCAGAAGCACGAGGTGCGCCTCATGGAGCACCGCCCGAACGTCCTCGCCCACATCCACCGCGAGCTGCCCACCGAGCTCATCTACGAGGGGAACCCGAACGACCCTCGCACCCTCGAGTTCGCCCGCATCGCCGACGCGCAGGTGCTGGTGGCGTCGATGTCGAGCGACGCCGAGAACCTCTCGCTCTGCTTCATCGCCCACGAGCACTTCAAGGTGCCGCGTACGATCGCCACCATCAACGACCCGCGCTTCGCCTGGCTCTTCGGCCCCCGCTTCCACGTGGACGTGGCGGTGAACCAGGCCGACATCCTGGCCAGCCTCATCGAGCAGGAGCTGTCGGTGGGCGACATGATGACGCTCCTGAAGCTCCGCAAGGGCAGCTTCTCGCTGGTGAGCGAGACGCTGGCGAAGGACGCCCGCGCGGTGGGACGGGCGCTGCGGGAGGTCGAGTTCCCGAGGAACGCGGTCGTGTGCGCGATCCTTCGCCGCAACGACGTCGTGATCCCGCGCGGCGACGTGCGCTTCGAGGCGGGCGACGAGGTCCTCGCCCTCGTGGACGAGGCGTCGGCGACGGAGCTCGCGGCGCTGTTCGGTCCGGCCGGCCTTTCCTCCCCGAGCCCCGACTCTGTGGCATGATGCGCCGTAACCGATGATCGACAGGCTGCCCGCCGTGCTCCCGTCCGCCGGGCCCATCCGGCTGCTCGCGGTCTACCGGTCCGCCGAGTCGCTGCTGCGCGAGCTCTCTCGCGCGCTCAACCAGGGCCAGACACTGCTGAAGGCCGACAGCGGGCTGCCCGCCGGCACGACCCTCGTTCTCGTGATGACGACCGGCGCCCTCACCGGGCCGATCGAGGTGCAGGGGGTGGTCACGGATTGCCGCCCGCGGGGGCGGAGGATGGCGATGACCCTCCGCTACGACTTCGACCCGGAGCCCCATCGCAGCCGGCTGCGCGAGGCGCTCGGCGAGCTGCGGCGCAGGACCCGCCGGCCCCGCCGGGAGCCGCGGGTGCCGCTCGCGCTGCCGACGGACGCCACGGCCCTGCTGCGGGGGCTCTCCGCAACCGTCAGCAACGCCAGCCGGGCCGGCGCGCGGCTCGAGCTCGTGGGCCCGCGTCTCCCCGCGGTCGCCTCGGGCGACCGCCTGGTGATGACGCTCGCCGGCAGCCGCCCGGGGAGCCGCCGCCCCGCGCGCCTCGTTCTCGAGGCGATGTGGGTCGGCGCGCAGCGCCGGTCCGGCCTCGAGCGGCGGCAGGAGGTGGGGGGCCGCTTTCTGGGCCTCTCGCCGACCCTCAGGCAGCGCATCCTCGCCCTCCTCCGCTTCGACGACGCGCGGCCGGCGCTCCTGCTCACGCGCATCGAAAGGCCGGCGAACACGCGCTGATCCGCCCTCCCTGCGTCGATTCGTCCAAACAGGGCAAATGATCTATTGATCGACACTCCCTCGAGGACTAGCCTTGGCCTCGAACGGGAGGCCCGTGTCGTCTCCCGGCCGCTCGGAGTATGAACGCGCACGAGCCCAAGGGAGACGAGCCGATGCAGGGGAACGACGTGCCCGTGCGCGCGGTCGCGCGGCGCGCGGCTTCGCGCTGGACGATCGCGCTGGCGCTCGCCGCTCTCCCGGGGAGCCGGGCCCTCGCGCAGGAGAGCTCGGACTGCCTGGCCTGCCACGGCGCGAAGGACTTCGCCGCGGAGCGAAAAGGCCGGACGGTGTCGCTCTACGTCTCCGGCAAGGCCTTCGCCGGGTCGATCCACGGCAGCCTGCAGTGCGTGAACTGCCACGCCGACCTCGAGGGCAAGGAGCTGCCCCACGACGCCCCCCTCAAGAAGGTGGACTGCGGCGCCTGCCACGACGCGGAGACGAAGCAGCACGCGGCCTCGCTCCACGGCAGGGCGATGAAGCGCGGCGACTCGCTCGCCCCCACCTGCGCTTCCTGCCACGGGATGCACAACATCCGGGCGGCGAAGGACCCGGCCTCGCCGGTCTCGCCGCTCAACGTGCCCTTCACCTGCGGCAAGTGCCACCAGGAAGGCACGACTGTCATGCGGCAGCGCACCATCCACCAGGACCACATCCTGGAGAACTACTCCGAGAGCATCCACGGGGAGGGCCTGCTCAGGAAGGGCCTCATCGTGGCCGCGAACTGCGCCTCCTGCCACACCGCCCACAACATCCTGCCCCACACCGACCCTGCCTCCTCGATCGCGCGAGGCAATATCGCGCGGACCTGCACGCAGTGCCACGCGCAGATCGAGTCCGTGCACCGCAAGGTGATCAAGGGGGAGCTGTGGGAGAAAGAGGCGCACGTCCTGCCCGCGTGCATCGACTGCCACCAGCCGCACAAGGTGCGCAAGGTCTTCTACACGCAGGGCATGTCGGACACCGACTGCCTCAAGTGCCACCAGGGGAAGGGGCTCAAGGCGAAGGACGGGCGGTCCATGTTCGTGGACGGCGGGGAGCACCAGCGGTCCCGGCACGTCAAGGTGGCCTGCTCGCAGTGCCACTCGGGCGTGAACGTGTCGTACCGGCGGCCCTGCGAGACGATCACGACGAAGGTGGATTGCGGCGCCTGCCACACCGAGGTGGCCCAACAGTACGCCCGCAGCCAGCACGGCAAGCTGCTCCTGGACGGCGACCCGAACGCCCCGTCGTGCAAGGAGTGCCACGGGACGCACGGGACCCTCGGGCGGCTCCAGGGATCGTCGCCGACCTTCCCCACGAACATCCCCAAGCTCTGCGCGCGCTGCCACCGCGAGGGCGAGAAGGCGGCGGTGCGCTACGAGGGGCCCCAGCACGGGATCATCGAGGCCTACACCGAGAGCATCCACGGCAAGGGGCTGCTCAGGAGCGGCCTCACCGTGACCGCCACCTGCACGAGCTGCCACACCGCCCACGGCGTCCTGCCGCGGACGGACCCGACCTCGAGCGTCAACCGCGCGAACGTGCCCGAGACCTGCGGCAAGTGCCACCACGGGATCCAGGAGGAGTTCGAGAAGAGCGTCCACCACGAGATGCTGGGCAAGACCGAGAAGGACCTGCCGGTCTGCAACGACTGCCACAGCGCGCACACGATCACGCGCGCCGATGCCGACGGCTTCAAGCTCGACATCATGCAGAAGTGCGGCCGCTGCCACGGCGAGATCGCGAAGACCTACTTCGACACCTACCACGGCAAGGTCAGCCAGCTCGGCTACACCAAGACGGCCAAGTGCTACAACTGCCACGGTGCGCACGACATCCACAAGATCACGGACCCGCGCTCGCACCTCTCCCGCCAGAACGTGGTCGCGACCTGCCAGAAGTGCCACCCCGGCGCCACGCGGCGCTTCGCCGGATACCTGAGCCACGCGACCCACCACGACCCGAAGAAGTACCCGTGGCTCTTCTGGACCTTCTGGGGAATGACGGGCCTGCTCGTGGGTACCTTCGTGGTCAGCGGGGCCCACACGCTGCTCTGGCTGCCGCGGGCCGTGCAGATGCGCCGGGAGCTGAGGGAAGCCGAGGAAGCCGAGGAGAAGGAGCTCGAGGAGCGGGAGCGCGCGCGCGCGGCGGCTCAGGGCGACGCCACGGGCCAGACGACGACCGGCGAGGGGAAGCCGGAGGACAGGGGCTAGCCACATGGAAGGCAGCGTCACGGGA
>JBGPQQ010000338.1:0-4615 GCA_041489115.1 Vicinamibacteria bacterium
ACGAGAACTACGGGGTCGGCGCCGTCCTCAACCGCAACAGCGGGAGCAGCGCGCAGGACAGCATGCGCGCGGGCACCGTCGACGACCCCTACGTCACCGGGCGCGCGTCCGAGGTGTACTACCAGGCCGTGACCCGGCTGCGGACGACCCTCGACGCCCTCGAGCGGGCCCTGAACGGCCTCGCCTCGGCCAAGGGCCGCAAGTCGGTCATCCTCGTCTCCGAGGGCTTCATCCACGACATCAACGTGGACGAGTTCAAGCGCGTCAACGAGGCCTCCCGCCGCGCGAACGCCGCGATCTACTTCCTGAACGCGCGCGGCCTCGAGGGCATGCCGATGGAGATGACCGCGCAGTTCGGCCCGGCGCTGCCCGACCAGGACGTGGGCTTCGCCTTCGCCGAGACCCTCGACGCGGTGGCGGGGGCCGACGTGGTGGCGAGCGACAGCGGCGGCTTCACCGTCCGCAACACGAACAACCTCTCGGCGGGCATCCAGAAGATCGCCGCCGAGACCCAGGCCTACTACCTGCTGGGCTACATCCCCACGAACACCGCCCGGGACGGGAAGTTCCGGAAGATCCAGGTCAAGCTCGCGAACGCCAAGGGCCGGGAGATCCGCGCGCGGAAGGGGTACTACGCCCCGAGCGACGCCGGCCGGACCGCCCTGACGCCCAAGAAGGGCGTCGACCCCGTGATCCAGAGCGCGCTCGACTCGCCGTGGGCGGAGGACGGGATCCCCCTGCGGATGACCCACTTCATCGGGGACGAGAAGACGCTCGGCAAGGCCGCCGTCCTCGTGGCCACCGAGGTCGACATCCGCGGGCTCGGGTTCGAGGAAAAGGAGGGGCGGAGCCTCGCCGACCTGCAGTTCCTCCTCGTGGTCGCCCACCGGGAGAGCGGCGAGTTCTTCCGCTACGACCAGGGCGTGAGCATGAAGCTGCAGCCCTCCACCCGGGAGCGTCTCAACCGGTTCTGGTACCCGATCGTGCGGGACTTCGAGCTCAAGAGCGGGGACTACCAGGCGAAGATCGTGGTGCGCGACACGCGCACCGGGCGGGTGGGCACCGTCATCCACGAGTTCGACGTCCCTCCCCTCGGCGAGCTCCGGGTCTCGACGCCGGTGCTGAGCGACACGCGGGCGCCCGCGGTCGCGGCGGAGGGCGTCCCCGGGGGAGCCCTCGGCGTCCTCGCGCGGCGCGAGTTCGCGTCGGGCTCCGACCTCTACTGCCAGTTCGAGGTGTTCGGGGCGAAGAGGGAGGAGAAGACGGGAATGCCGCACGTGACACAGGGCTACGTGGTCACGAAGCCCGACGGGAGCGTGCTCACCGCCATGCAACCCGCGGTGATCAACCCGACCTCCCTCGGCCAGGTCACGCGGATGTTCGGCTTCCGTCTGGGGAACGCGGCGCCCGGGGATTACGAGATCGTGATGGCCGTCCGGGACGACATCGCGGGCCGGTCGTTCGAGCTGCGCGAGCCGTTCAGGGTCGTGGAACCCCTGCCGGCGTCCGCGTTGCCGCCGGCGCAACCCGCGGGGGCACCGGCGCCGCCGCCGGGGAGCTGACGGGAGCCCGCCACCCCGAGCGCGCCCGGGCGGGCTCGATAGGTCACTTCGGCACGGGGGGAGCCGCAGGAGCCGGCGTGCCGGCCGGGGCCTCGGCGGGCGCCCTCGGAGCAACCGGCACGGTCGCCGGCGCGGCGCTCGCGGCCGGGGTCGGCGTCGCCGCCATGCCCGGCACCTGGTCGAGGACGCCGCTGCGGCTCGGCCGGATCAGCGTCAGCGCCAGGCTCGTGACCATGAAAAGGCCGGCCAGGATCGTCGTGGCGCGCGAGAGGACGGTGGCCGAGCCGCGGGGGCCGAACGCCGTCTGGGTGCCGCCGCCGCCGAAGGCGCTGGCGAGGTCCTGCCCCTTGCCCTGCTGGAGCAGCACGACCCCGATGAGGAACAGGCACGCCACGACGTGCACGAAAATGATCAGGTAATACAGGAAAGCCATGTCCGCCGCCGATCCTCGATTCTTCCGGGTCCGTCTACCCCGTTTCAGCGGGGCGAAACTAAAAGTCTAGCAGAGGCCGAGCCGCCCCGCCAAACCGCTGACGGGTGCAAGCACCCGATGGCCGCCTACGGGTGAATGCACCCTTACGGGTGCAGGCGGACGGCCAGGGCGGTGTCCTCGGTGAACGCGGGGGAGACCAAAGCTCGCCGGCCGCCGCCGTGGTCGATGTCCTCGGCTTTCGCCACCGCACCCGACTTCGGGTCGACCCACTCGGCCCGGTAGCGCCCGGCCGGCAAGTCGAGACTGAGCTCCACCGTCCCGCCCGCCGCCTTCCGAGAGATCGGCCGGGGCGCGGGAGGCCACTCGAAGTCGATCGTCGGGTCGATCCGCACGGTCGCGGGCGTGTCGAAGACGCGGCCCTCGAAGTACTCGGCCCGCAAGCCCGGCCCGCTGCCGTCGGGCTGTCGGAGCCGCTCGGCCGGGATCACCTCGGTCGTCCCGTCCGGCCGCGTCCACTTCAGCCGGGCTGTCGCGCCCCCGCCGCCCTGGTAGTACTCGAGCTTCAGACTGACCGGGCGGCCCGCCGTGAGCTCGACGGTCGCGTGGTCCTCGGCCGGCGCGTGGTCGCCCCAGTTCTCGATCACGAGCTTGCCGTCCAGCCACAGCCGCACGCCGTCGTCGGAGACGGTGGTCAGCCGGTACTCGCCAGTGGCCGGCGGGTCCAGCCGCCCCGTCCAGCGCGCGGCGAAGTTCCCCTGGCCGACCGGGCGGTAGAGGTACACGGCGTACTGCCGGCCCTTCTCGACGAGCGACTGCACCTCGAGGCCCGCGGGCGCCTCGACGACCGAGCGGTCCGGCATCATGCGGACGAAGTCGAACGAGTCGACGAAGTCCTTCAGCACGCGCATCTGTCGGCGGAACGTCGGGTTCCCGCCTCCCGGGGAGGTGTAGTCGAGGAACGTTCCGTCCGGGTGCGCCGGCGTGAACGAGTAGTCGAGGTTGTTGTAGAGCCCGCCGCCGGCGAGGAGAAAGGCCCAGCCTTCCGTCCGGTAGAGCACGTCCTCCTTGCCGCGGAAGCCGGTCTCGTTCTCCCCGATGACGCCGCGCAGGTGCGCGTTAGCCGCCACCGCGAGAGGCGGCGTCGCGTAGTGGAAGTTGAAGATCGAGACGTGCGGGCTCGGGTTCTCGACCCTCGCCGTCCCGTTGGCGATGTTCATCGAGACGAGGTGGCGGTTCGGGAGCTTCGCCTCCGTGTCGGCGATGAGCTTCGCCACGTGGTGCTGCCATTCGAGGGTGATCCCGCCGAAGTAGGGCTCGTTGGCGATCTCGAAGTAGAGGTTGTCGAAGCCGTTCAGCTCGGTGACGATCTTCCGGGCGACGGCCTCCTGCACCGCGGTCAGGTCCGCGTGCTTCAGCGTGTAGACCTCGTCCCGCGGGACCCTGCCGACGCCGTTCACGTTGTTGCGGGCGTTCATGGGGCTCGCGTCCCAGAGCACCTCCTCGTAGAGCGGGCAGAAAAGGTTCATCTCGACGACGACCCCGCGCTTCTGCGCCTCCGCCATGAAGTCCTTCAGCCGCCGGAAGTACGAGTCGTCCCAGCGCGAGAGGTCGAACTTCATCCCCCCGTCGTAGTCGCCGGGCTCCGTGCTGCGCGCCCAGGGGGCGGCGTAGCGGCCGGGCTTCGGGGCCAGCGTGTTGTCCGTGATCGCGAAGGACGAAGGTACCTCGTGGTAGGTGCCGGAGAAGAGCCGCGTGAGGTTGAGCCCGTCGGCCCCGAGCGTGTCGAGGTAGCGGAGGTAGTCGAAGTCGAGGTTCAGGACCGCGCCGTAGTGCTCGGCCGAGGTGACGAGCACGGTCGGCTTCCCGCGGAACAGGAAGTACCGTGGGTTGTCGGGGTGAAGGGCGAGGGGGGCGGGGGTCGCGCCCGTCACCGCGGCGAGGACGAGGGCGGCGATCATGACTCCCGGCCTACTGCTTGTCGTAGTGGACGAGCTTCAGGAACGACTCGGCCTTGAGCGAGGCGCCGCCGACGAGCGCGCCGTCCACGTCGGGAAGCGCCATCAGCCCCTTGACGTTGTCGGGCTTCACGCTGCCGCCGTACAGGACCCGCAGGACGTCGGCCACCGCCTTGCCGTGCTTCGCGGCGATCCGCGAGCGGATGAAGGCGTGGACCTCCTGCGCCTGCTCCGGCGTCGCCACCTTGCCGGTGCCGATCGCCCACACGGGCTCGTAGGCGATGACCACCTTCTTCGCCTCGTCGGCCGTGACCGCGTTCAGGATCGCGTCGACCTGCCGGCCCACGACCTCCATCGTACGGCCCGCCTCGCGCTCGGCGAGCGTCTCGCCCACGCACGAGATCGGGGTGAGGCCGTTGTCGAGGGCGACCTTCGTCTTCTTCGCGACGCCGTCGTCGGTCTCGGCGAAGTACTGCCGCCGCTCGGAGTGGCCGAGGATCGCGTTCGCGACGCCGATGTCCTTCAGCATCGCCGCCGAGACCTCGCCCGTGAAGGCCCCTTCCTTCTCGAAGTGCATGTTCTGGGCGGCCACTGCGACCGGGCTGCCCTTCGCCGCGGCGACGACCGCGACGAGCGAGGTGTAGGGCGGGGCCACGAGCGTGTCG
>JBGPQQ010000339.1:0-4614 GCA_041489115.1 Vicinamibacteria bacterium
CCTGGAGGCGCTCTTCCGCGCCGACGTGCAGGGCGTCACCCTCAGCCGCGTGCAGGGCCACGGGGGCGAGACCGAGATGGTCGAGACCTACCGCGGGACCACCGTGAAGATGGAGCTGCAGGAGAAGGTCCGGTTCGACATCGGCGTCTCCGACCACTTCGTGGAGCCCACGCTGAAGGCCATCCTCGGCGCCGCCCGCACCGGCGACGTCGGGGACGGGAAGATCTTCGTGCTGCCGGTGGAGAAGATCTACCGCATCCGGACCGGCGAGGAGGACCGGGCCGCGGTGACGCCGGTCCAGGTGGTGGCGGCCGGGAAGGCCTAGTCCCGAGCGCGCTCCGAGCGGACGGGAGCGCGAGGGATCTCGAAAGCCTCGTCGAGAACCCTCTCGCTCGTGCCGGCGTCCTGGTCGTGAGGGCCTCCGGCTGGCCGCAAACGAACGGCTAGAATCGCGTAATCCGTTCTTGTGGAGGTTCCCATGACCCGAGGCCGTTTCCTGCTCCCCTTGTGTTGCCTGTCCGCCTTCGTCCTCCTGGCGTGGACGACCCCTGGCCACGCCGTGGCCGAGCCGGGGGTCCCCGTCGACGCGAAAGCCGCCTTCGAGCGGCTGAAGACGCTGGCCGGCACGTGGGAGGGGCAGGCCGGGCACGGTCAGGCGGACCAGGCCGCGACCGTGACCTACCGCGTCGCCTCGGGCGGGTCGGTCGTCGAGGAGACGCTGTTCCCCGGCACGCCGCACGAGATGATCTCGATGTACCACGTCGTGAATGGCGAGCTCGTCCTCACCCACTACTGCGCGATGGCGAATCAGCCGCGCATGCGCCTCGACCGCAAGGCCTCGACATCCGACCGCCTCGTCTTCGCCTTCGACGGCGGGACGAACTTCGACCCCGCGAAGGACGCCCACGTCCACTCCGGCGTCGTGGAGTGGAGGGGCGAGTCCCTCCACAACGCCTGGGCGGTCTACTCGGGCGGCAAGGAAGCGGGCCAGAACAGGTTCGTTCTCACCCGCAAGAAGTAACCCACGGGGGGTCTGGGGGGTGCGTCCCGGTCCTGCGCGCGCTCAGTCGCGCGGTGGCGGCTCCACGCGGGCGACGTCGGTCTGGGCGAAGTCCTCGCCCTTGAAGAGGAGCGGCTCGCCGAGCACCTTCGCGAGGGCGTAGGCGAAACAGTCGCCGAAGTTGAGGCCCGCCGGGTGCCGTCCCTTCCCGAACCGGCTGAATGCGTCGCGTGCCACCTTACCCTGTTCGAGATCGACCCCGGCGATCACGATTCCCGCGCGGTCGACGAAACGGTCGAGCGCGCGAAGGCCCTCGGCACCATGACGGGCCTCGATCACGATCGATGTCTCGACGAAGGACGCCACCGACATCGCCACAGAGTCGGCGGCTTCCATGGCTTCGTTGAAGACCCGACGCTCGGCCTCGTCCTGGAGTACGGCCAGCAGGGCGGAGGTGTCGACGACCATCAGCGAGGCAGCCCGTTCTCGTCGTAGCCGAGGATGTCCTCGGGCGCTCGCCGGTCCCGCACCGGGAGGCGGGCGCACTGTCGGGCGATCTCGTCGAGCTCGTCCGCCAGTCGGCGGTGGGCGCGCTCGCGTCGCAGCCGGGCCAGCCGGTCGCGGAGCGCACGCGTGACCGCCGCCGTCTTCGTCTCGCCGGTCAGGCGTGCGAGCGCTTCCGCCAGCTTCTCTGTCTCCGGATTGCGGATGTTGAGGGCCATGTCTTTACGCGTAGCTGATCATCTACACTGTATCAGCACGGGCGATCGAGAGCAAGGTCGAGGCTCGCTGCTGTCGCCGCCCGGGTGTACGCTCGGGCGCCAGGTCGGCCCATGACGAACTCCGCTCGTTGGCGTGCATGGCGCAGGAGCGTCTTCTGCGCGGCCCTCACCGCCGTGCCGCTGCCTTTTTCGGCGGAAGCCGAGCCCCCAGGCGAGGCCGCGCGCGAGCCGATCGCGCCGATGGTCACGGTCGCCGGAGAGAACGGCCTCCACCGGATCGCCGGCTCGCGCACGATCGTCACGATCAGCGAGACCGACCTCGCCGTCGACGTCACTGCCGGTGGCGCCCGCTGGTCGTTCCCGCCCTCGTCCACGCCGGACCTGATCGTCAAGACCGCCGGCCAGGAGCTGGCGCTGCGCCTCGCCGAGGCGGGGAACGTGGAAGTCCAGCCCTACCGAACCGGCTTCCGGACGGGCGTAAAGATCGACCTCTCCGGGTGGCGGCGGCCCGGGGCCCCCGCGACCGCCCCGCCGCTCGATCTCGCCCTGCACCTCACGCTGGGGATCGAGGCCCGCGAAGAAGAGCTGGTGTTCGAGGCCGTCGCCGAGGAGAAGGACACGCAGGTCCGCCAGCTCGACTGGCCCGCGGCCCTGGACGCGAGCGCCGTCGACTACACGGTGCTCCCGGCCGGCCGTGGCGTCCTGCTGCCCCGCGACTGGCCGCAGGAGTTCGACCCCATCCGGCCGCCCCGCGCCGAGGGCGCACCCCCGGACACGAGCGAGATCCAGAGCAACGTCATCGAGAGCTGGTCGATGTCCTTCTGGGGCTTCAAGAAGGGCCGCTCCGCGATGATGGTCCTCGTCGAGACGCCCGACGACGCCGCCTACCGGTTCCGGCATCCGGCGGGCGGCCCCACGGTGATCGGGCCGCGCTGGCGGGCTAGCCTGGGCCGGCTCGGCTACCCGCGCACGGCGCGCCTGTGCTTCTTCGAATCGGGCGATTACGTCACGCTGGCCAAGCGCTACCGCCGCTACGCGCTGGAGAGCGGGCGCTTCGTGTCGCTCCGCGAGAAGATCGCCCGCACGCCGCTCGTCCAGTCGCTCATCGGCACGCCGCTCACGCGCCTCAGCATCCTGCGCAACCTGAAGGAGGATAGCCAGCGCTACGACCGCTCCGACGCGTCGAAGAACTACAGCCTGACGAGCTTCGACGAGCGGGCCGGGCAGTTGCGCGCCCTGAAGGCCCGGGGGATCGAGAAGCTGCACGTCTGCCTGACCGGCTGGCCCTGGCTCGGCTACGACCGCCAGCATCCCGACGAGCTGCCCCCGGCGGAGCCGGCGGGCGGCGCTCCCGGCATGAAGCGCCTCGCCGACACGTGCCGCGAGCTGGGGTACCTCCTGACGCTCCACGACCAGTACCGCGACTACTACGTGGACGCGCCCTCGTACGACCCCCAGCTCGCGATCCACGAGGAAGACGGGGTCCAGCCGCCGCAGGCCTTCCCCGGCACGCGGTTCGGGAGCTTCAAGAAGGGGCGCATCCCGTTCATGACGCACTGGGACGGGGGCACCCAGAGCTTCCTGAGCTCGCGCTACATGCTGGGCCACCTGCGGCAGAACTACGAGTGGCTCCTGGCGCACGGCATCCGGCCCGACGGGGTCTACCTGGACGTCTTCGGCTACGTGCCCCCGGACGAGGACTGGAACGAGCAGCACCCGGCGACGCGCGGCGACGCCCTGCGCGACCGGGCGGCCTGCTACACCTGGGTGCGTGAGCGCCTGGGCCTCGTGGGCACCGAGGCGGCCTGCGACTGGACGATCCCGTACGCCCACATCTCGTCGCCGCTGCGTCCCGGGAGGGCCGTGCCGGTGCCTCTCTTCAACCTCGTGTACCACGACGCGATCCTGACGCCCTACAACCCGACGGATCTCCACGGCTTCCTGAACGGGGGGCTGCCGCAGGTGAGCCTCGCCGACCTCGAGGGAAACCTGGACCGGGTGCGCGCGCTCTCCGCGCTCCACGAGCGGGTGGCGCTCCTCGAGCTGACGAATCACGAGTTCCTCGACGCGCGCTACCGCAAGGAGCGGACGACGTTCGCCGACGGGACCACGGTGACGGTCGACTGGGACGCGGGAACGGTCACGGTGAAACCATGAAGACTTCCACGGCGCTCCTCTCGCTCGTGCTGCCGGCGTGCGCCGCCTACGCTGACCAAGGCGCGTCGGAGGTGGTCCTGCGCAGCCCCGACAAGACCGTCGCGCTGCGTCTCACCCTCCTCGAAGGAGAGAGGCTCGGCTACGCGATCGGGCTCGGGGGCCGGCCCGTGATCGAGCCGTCGCCGCTCGGGATCCGCGTGGACGGCGTGGACCTGGGCGAGGGCTCGACGCTCGGCCGGGTGGAGCGGTACTCGCTCGACGAGCGCTATCCGTGGCGGGGCGTCCACTCCACGGCGCGGGGCCACTGCAACGGCGCGCGGGTCGCGCTGACGCACGCGGCCACCCGCGGCTCCTGGACCGTCGAGCTGCGGGTGTTCGACGACGCCGCGGCCTTTCGCTTCCGCGTGCCGGGGAGCGGGAGCCGTGTCCCCGACGCCGCCAGCGCTTTCCGGCTTCCCGTCGGCAGCACCGTCTGGTACCACGGCGCGCGCGACCACTACGAGGGCATCCACTCGCGCAGGGAGCTCCGCGACGTCCCCGCCGACGACTGGGCCGCTCCGCCCGTCACGGTCCGGCTCCCGGGCGGCGCCGGCTACGCCGCGATCACCGAGGCGGCGCTCTACGACTACGCGGGCATGATGCTCCAGACCGACGGCCAGGGCGGCTTCCGCGAGCGGCTGGGGCACGCGGTGCCGCCCAGCTACCCCTACACGTTGCGTTACGGGGAGGAGAACG
>JBGPQQ010000340.1:0-4610 GCA_041489115.1 Vicinamibacteria bacterium
CCTGGCCGGTCCAGGCTATCATGGTCGTGCGGCTGGCCGCCGACCGGCCGCCGCGCCTGGCAGGAGACACCACCTCAGATGAACCGGGAGGACCTTCGATGCAACGCTTCACCCGCGGCCTCGTGCTGGCCATGAGCACGTCCGGGACCGCCGCTGCCGGCGACGCCGCCACGGCGCCGGCTCCCGAGGACCGCTACCTCTGGCTCGAGGACGTGACCGGCGAGAAGGCCCTCGACTGGGCCCGGGCCCGGAACGCGGAAAGCGCTACGGTCCTGGAGACCGGCGACTTCGCCGCCCTCGAGAAGCGCCTCCTCGACATCTTGGACTCGGACGCGCGCATCCCGTACGTCCAGAAGCTCGGGCCCTGGTACTACAACTTCTGGAAGGACCCGAAGAACCCGCGCGGCGTGTGGCGGCGCACGACGCTCGCCGAGTACCGCAAGGAGCACCCCGCCTGGGAGACGGTGATCGACCTCGACGCGCTGGGCGCGGCGGAGAAGGAGAACTGGGTCTGGCACGGCGCGGATTGCCTGAAACCCGACTATGAGCGCTGCCTCGTCTCGCTCTCGCGCGGTGGGGCCGACGCCTCCGTCACCCGTGAGTTCGACCTCGTGGCGAAGGCGTTCGTGAAGGACGGCTTCTTCCTGCCCGAGGCCAAGAGCGACTCCGGCTGGCTCGACGCGGACAGCCTCTACATAGGGACCGACTTCGGCCCCGGCTCGATGACAGCCTCGGGGTATCCGCGCATCACGAAGATCTGGAAGCGCAGGACCGCTCTCGACGCGGCGGAGACCCTCTTCGAGGGCCAGCCCGAGGACGTCTCTGTCGGCGCCTTCCGCGACCACACGAGGGGCTTCGAGCGGGACTTCGTCCTCCGGGCGATCACGTTCTACACGAACGAGATGTTCCTGCAGCGCGATGGCAAGCTCGTCAGAATCGAGAAGCCGGACAGCGCGAACGCCTCCGTGCACCGCGACCTCCTCGTCCTCGAGCTGCGGGACGACTGGACGATCGGCGGGAAGACCTACCCTGCGGGCGCGCTCCTCGCCGCGGACTTCGAGGACTTCCTGAGGGGCGACCGCCGCTTCGACGTCCTCTTCGAGCCGACCGCGCGCAAGTCTCTCGCCGGCTTCAGCCCGACCCAGAATCACGTCCTTCTCAACGAGCTGGACAACGTCAGGAACCGCGTCTACGTGCTGACTCGGAAAGACGGCCAGTGGACGCGCGAGCCGCTCCCGGGCATGCCGGAGTTCGGGACCGTGGGCGCGAACGCGGTGGACGACGAAGAGTCGGACGACTACTTCATGACGGTCACCGATTATCTGACCCCGACCAGCCTCTTCCTCGGCACGGTGGGGAAAGGCACGCCCGAGAAGCTCAAGCAGCTGCCGGCCTTCTTCGACGCGCAGGGCCTCGCGGTGAGCCAGCACGAGGCCGTGTCCAAGGACGGGACGAGGATCCCCTACTTCCAGGTGGCCCGCGCGAACCTCGCTCTCGACGGGAAGAACCCGACGCTCCTCTACGGCTACGGCGGCTTCGAGCTCTCCGAGGTGCCGGTTTACAGCCCCGGTCAGGGTGCTTCGTGGCTCGAGAGGGGCGGTGTCTACGTCGTGGCGAACATCCGCGGCGGAGGCGAGTTCGGGCCGAAGTGGCACCAGGCCGCGCTCAAGGCCGACCGACACAAGGCCTACGAGGACTTCGTCGCGGTGGCGGAGGACCTCGTCCGCCGGAAGGTCACCAGCACGCCCCACCTCGGGATCCGGGGGGGCAGCAACGGCGGGCTCCTCGTGGGCAACATGCTGACGATGCGGCCCGACCTCTTCGGCGCCGTCGTGTGCCAGGTGCCGCTCCTCGACATGCGGCGCTACCACACGCTCCTCGCCGGGGCGAGCTGGATGGGCGAGTACGGCAACCCCGACGACCCGAAAGAGTGGGAGTTCATCCGGGCGTTCTCGCCGTACCACAATTTGAAGGAGGGCGTGAAGTACCCGCCCACCCTCCTCACGACCTCGACGCGCGACGATCGCGTGCACCCTGGCCACGCGCGCAAGATGACGGCCCGGATGCTCGACGCGAAGCAGGACGTCCTCTACTACGAGAACATCGAGGGCGGCCACGGCGGCGCCGCCAACAACAAGCAGCAGGCCCACATGAACGCGCTCGCCTACGCGTTCCTCTGGCAGAAGCTGCGCTGACGCCATCCCGAGGGCGGTTCCCGACCGAGGCCCTCGGGATCCGCAATCTCGTCGCGCCGTCCCCTGTTGGAGAGCCTTCTCGAAGGCCTACTGGAGAGCCATCTGGATGGCCCCCTCGAGCGCCGCCTTCTCCTGGAAGTTGACGAAGTGCTTCACCACCGTGCCCCTGCGGTCCACGAAGAACATCGTCGGGAAGACGCTCACTTCCCCGTAGGCCTCCTGCGCCTCGGCGGTCATGTGCGCGAGCGTGAAGGCGAGGCCGTGCTTCCTCGCGTAGGCCGCGCGGTCCTCGTCGGTATAGGGCAGCTCGAGGGCGCGGTCGGCGTTCAGGCCCACGATCCGGAAGCCCCTCGCGGCGTACACCGCGTCGAGCTCCGCCAGGAGCGGTGAGGTGCGCAGGCAGGGCGGGCAGTCCGTGAACCAGAAGTAGACAAGGTGGGGCGTCCCGGCGAGAGCCTCCGAGACGAGCGGCTTCCCGTCGTAGGTGGTCGTCGAGAAAGCCGGGGCGGGCTTTCCCTCCCATCCCGTGATCGTGCGCTCGAGGAGCCTGCCGAAGCGGGGGTGGGCGAGGATCCGGTCCACGTCCACGCTCGTGATCTCGCCCGTCGCCGCGTCGCGCGCGATGAACTTCGGCATCCGCGGGTCGGACTCCATGATCCGTAGCATCACGTCCGCCTGGCCGGGGACGTCGAAGCGGAACTGCTCCGAGATCTCGCGGAGCGTGGGCTGCCGGCCTGCCGCCTTCTGGTGCTGGGCCATGTAGAGCGGGATCTTGAAGAAGGTGTCGAAGAGGCGGTTGAGCACCGCCCGGTCCTCGGGAGCGGTGAAGACCGTGTTGTAGAGCTCGGAGACGACGACCGGCTGTCCGGGCTTGACGTTGGCTTTCAGGTACTCGACGACCCGTGCCTCGGCCGGGGAGCCCTGGGGCGCGGCGAGAGCGGCGGCGAGGACGAAGGCAATCACGGGGAGGGCTCCTTGCAGGGCTCCGTCGATTCTAGCCCGCGGGTGGGCGCACTTCTGGCAGGCGCGGGGGTTCCCTGCTACGGTTGGCGCGAATCGAGGAGGGGACGTGGGGAACCAGAAGCGGTCGGCGGCCGTGGTGATCGTCAGCGTGCGCGTCACCCTGGCCGAGCTGGACGCGAGACGCGGGTCTCCGCCGGGGAGAAAGCCATGAAGGGCAAGACGATCTTCTACTCGATGCTCGTGTTCGTGCCGGCGAGCTTCTGGCTGGGCCTGACCCACGCCTCGCCGGTCGCCGTCTTCGTCGTCTCGTGCCTCGCCATCCTCCCGCTCGCCGGGATCATGGGAGAGGCCACGGAGAGCCTCGCCCACCGCGCGGGGCCCGGCCTGGGCGGCCTGCTGAACGCGACCTTCGGCAATGCGGCCGAGCTGATCATCGCCTTCATGGCCCTGCGCGCGGGCGAGACGGAGATCGTGAAGGCCTCGCTCACCGGCTCGATCATCGGCAACATGCTGATGGTCCTCGGCCTCTCCATGCTCCTCGGGGGATGGAAGCACAAGGAGCTCAAGTTCAGCCGCCTGGCCGGGGAGACGGGGAGCGGGGTGATGGTGCTGGCCGTCGTCGCCCTCGTCATCCCAGCCATCTACGCCAGCGTCACCCAGCACTCGCACCCGGAGCACATCGAGTCGATCAGCCTCGACATCTCCTGGATCCTGATCCTCACCTACTTCGCGAGCCTCGTCTTCCAGTTCAAGACCCACGACCGCTTCTTCGCCCCCGAGCAGGCCCCCGACGCGGCGGTCGAGATCGAGGGCGGCCGCCCCTGGCCCCTCGGGCGGAGCATCATCGTGCTCCTGGGCGCGGCCACGCTCGTCGGCTTCGTGAGCGAAATCCTCGTCCACGCGGTGGACGCGGCGGGGACGGCGCTCGGCCTTGGCAAGATCTTCATGGGTGTCGTGGTGGTGGCGGTGGTCGGCAACGCGGCGGAGCACTCGACCGCCATCGTGGTGGCGATGAAGAACAAGATGGACCTCGCCCTCGGGATCGCCATGGGCTCCTCGATGCAGATCGCCCTCTTCGTGGCCCCGGTCCTGGTGATCACCGGCCACTTCCTGGGCACGCCGCTCGGCCTGGAGTTCACGATCCTCGAGGTGGCGGCGGTGATGCTCTCAGTCTTCGCCGTCGCCAACCTCGTGCAGGACGGGAAGACCAACTGGTTCGAGGGCGTCCAGCTCCTCGCGATCTACTGGATCCTCGCCGTCACCTTCTACTTCGTGTAGCCTGGGGCAGGGTGAGGCCCGAGCCCCCGATCTCCTTCCGGACCTTCTCGGTCCGCGCCACCGCCCGCTCCAGGCGGTCGCCGGCGAAGTAGCTGCGCCGGAAGTCGCCCTCGCCGAACGTCGAGTCCTTCGTGTAGTTGCCGGTCAGCACGCCCTCGTCGAAGACGACCCGCA
>JBGPQQ010000341.1:0-4607 GCA_041489115.1 Vicinamibacteria bacterium
ATACCAGGTCGAGACCGGTGAGGCCGAGCGCGATCGCGACGGCGCCGTCGAGGCAGCCAAGCGGGCGATCCAGCGCGCCACGGCCGTGAACCTCGCCGACCTCAAGCGCGGACTCTCCGGCCTCGCCACGATCGGCGCCACGGCACCCTTCGTCGGCCTCTTCGGCACGACCTTCGGGATCATCAATGCGTTCTCGGGCATGGCGCTCACCGGCTCGGGCGGTATCGCGGCCATCTCGGCCGGTATCGCCGAGGCGCTGATCACGACCGCGTTCGGTCTGTTCGTGGCCGTCCCCGCGGTCTGGTTCTTCAACTACTTCAACGGCAAGGTCGAGGGCTTCAACGTCGAGATGGATAACTCCAGCTCCGAGCTGCTCGACTACTTCATCAAGAAGGGCGCCTAGCCGCGCCGGGCCGCGACGGCGCCGGGGCCCGGGTCACCGGGTCCCGGCGAGTCGCCGTACGAAGGAGCAACCCCCCATGTCAATGGCAGTCGGCGGCAAGAAGGGCGGGCCGATGGCGGACATCAACGTCACGCCCATGGCCGACATCATGATCGTGCTGCTCATCATCTTCATGGTCATCACGCCCATGCTGCAGAAGGGCGTGGACGTGAGGCTGCCGCAGGCGGCCAACACCAAGGAGAGGAAGGACGAGCCCAAGGCGATCGTGGTGGCCATCAAGAAGGACTCCACCACGTACCTCGGCGGCACCAAGCTCGAGAACCAGGCGGAGCTCCTCCCGCAGGTGAAGGAGCGCCTCCAGGACCTGCCCGAGGGCGCGCGGATGATCTACCTCAAGGCGGACGACGCCCTTCCCTACTCCGAGGTGATGAAGGTGATGGACCTCTGCCGCGAGGCGGGGGTCGAAGAGGTCGCGCTCATCGCCGAGCGCAAGGTGCAGGGGTAGGACCATGACGCACACCGACGATCCCCAGGCCCAGCACCACCAGGAGATGCAGCGCAAGCGCCGCTTGGGCGTGCACGAGGACGCTCACGCGTCCTCCGGCGCGATGTCCGACATCAACATCACGCCGCTCATCGACGTGATGCTCGTCCTGCTCATCATCTTCATGGTCGTGACCCCACTCGCGCAGTTGGGCCTCGACATCTCGCTCCCCCAGCCCCCGCCCCCCAACCAGCCCGAGCAGAAGACCCCCTCCAACCAGGTCGTGCTGGCCCTGGAGGAGGGTGCGATCACCGTCAACAAGAACCCCGTCACCGTCGAGGAGCTGGAGTCGCGGCTCCGCGACATCTACCAGGCGCGCTCGGACAAGACGATCTTCGTCCGGGCGACCGGGACGGTCCCCTACGGCCGCGTCGTGCAGGCGATGGACCTCGCCAGGGCGGCGGGCGTGGAGCGGATCGGGATCATCTCCGACAAGATGATCGAGGAGGCGGGAGGCGTCGTCGGCGGGCAGCCGTAGGCCCCGGCTGAGCGGCGCCGTGAAAGGGCCCCGGGAGGGGCCCTTTCCATTTCTCCGCCCCGTCGCCCGGTCCGGGCGGCCGCCGCGGGCGGGGACCGTCAGGTCTCCCGCGGCATCATGATCCAGAGCACGACGTAGACGAGGATTCCCGGAAAGGCGGCGGAACAGACCGAAACCGCCACGTACAGGACTCGCACCAGGGTGGGATCCCAGCCCAGCCAGTCGGCGAGGCCCCCGCACACCCCGGCCAGCATCCGGTGGCGGCGGGAGCGACGCAGCGGGTTGCCGGTCATTCCCACGGGTCGCCCTCACTGTCAGTAACGGTCGGCACGCGCTCCGGGATCCGTGCCTCGCGGCGGGGCGGGGCCAACGAGATGAGGGCGCCTCCCCCGCGGGGAAGGCGCCCTTCGTGGTCGACGGGCGGCGAGGCTTACTTCGGGGTCTCGGTCGCCGCCGCCTCGGAGGGGATCCCGGTTCCCGCGCCCGCGTTTCCCGCCTCCTGCTGTGCCTTGCGGAGGTCCGTGGCCTGCTTCTGGAGGAGGACCGCCTGGTCGAGATACCTCTTGCGTTCGGCCGGATTCCGCGCCAGCTGCGCCTTGACTCGGTATAGCAGACCCTTGCCAACGATCGAGCCCACGTGGTCTGGCTGCGCCTGGAGGGCCGTGTCGACGGCTTCAATGCCCTTATCGGCGAACTCGCTCTTCTGGCTGTCGCTGAGCAGCGGGTCGCGGTAAGCCTTGTCCCAGTAGAACATCGCGAGGGTGTAGTGCCCGTTCGGATTGGCAGGGTCAATATCGGCGCACCGCTTGAGCGTGGCGATGGCCTTCTCGAACTTGATGCGGCGCGCACCCGTGCTCGTGCCCTCCACCCAGACCTCGCCTTTCTCGTCCCAGAGGGGCTTGTTGTAGAAGGCGGCGAGCGCCCCGCAGGCCTTGACCTCCTTCGGGTTCTGCTCGACGACCTTCTCGTAGGTCTGCTCCGCCTCCGCCACGCGGTTGAACTTCTCGTAGAGGTTCGCCATGGCGTAGAGGTTCTTGATGTCGTTCGGGTTGTCCTTGACGAGCTGCTCCGCGAAGGAGAGCGCCTTCTCGTAGTTCGAGAGCGGCGGCTCCGAGTAGATCGCGGTCAGCGCGCCGAGCGTGTTCAGGCGGATCTGCTGGAGGTTCGGGGTGTTGGCCTTGTTGAGCTCGAGCGCCTTCTCGTAGTGCTCGATGGCCTTGTCGATCCGCATCTTGTTCTCGTCCCCCTCCTTGCCCGGCCGGTAGAGGGACTGGTGGGAGCTGGCCAGGTAGAAGTGCGCCTCCGCGAAGTTGGGCCTGAGCTGGACCGCCTTCTCGTACTCCTCGATGGCCCTGCGGTAGTTCTCTTCCTTGTAGAGCCTGTTGCCGTCCTTGAATGCGGCCTTCGCCCGGACCAGGTTGCATCCGACGCCGGCCAGGACGAGCGGCAGGAGGGCAGCGAGCACAGGTGCGCGATATCGGGTTCTCATCGACCGTCTCCCGGGAAAGTCATTGAATACAAAAGGGCTCCGAGGAAGCGGATTATAGGCACGCGGCGAAACCGGAGTCAAGGAAGCGGACGGCTCATTTGACCCCTCCACCGGTGGTCCCTAGACTCGCCTCGAGGCCATGATCCGCTTCGAGGACATCCAGGAGACGGTCCAGCGCCACCACCCCGACGCCGACGTCGAGATCCTCCGCAAGGCGTACATCTTCTCGGCGGTCGAGCACAAGGGGCAGGTTCGCGCCTCCGGCGAGCCCTACCTCGTGCACCCCCTCGAGGTGGCGGCGATCCTGGCCGAGATGCGGATGGACCCGATCTGCGTGGCGGTCGGACTCCTCCACGACGTCCTCGAGGACACCCTCACCACCCCGGAGCGGGTGCAGGAGTACTTCGGCTCCGACGTCCTGCACATCGTGGAGGGCGTTACCAAGATCTCGAAGATCCCCTTCGCCACCACCGAGGAGCGGCAGGCCGAGACCTACCGGAAGATGCTGCTCGCCATGGTCGACGACATCCGGGTCATCCTGGTGAAGCTCGCCGACCGGCTCCACAACATGAGGACGCTGCAGCACCTGCCCGAGGACCGGCGCCAGCGCATCTCGCGCGAGACGCTCGACATCTACGCCCCGATCGCGGGTCGGCTCGGGATGGCCAAGGTCAAGAACGAGCTCGAGGACATCGCGTTCCGCCACCTCGACCCCGCCGGCTACGACGCTCTTGCCGCCCGGGTCGAGGAACGGCGGCAGCGGGCGGCCTCCTTCGTCGAGAAGATCCGGACGACGGTCGCGGACAAGCTGCGGTCGGCCGGGGTGGAGGCGGAGATCGAGGGGCGCATCAAGCGCCTCCACTCGATCCAGCAGAAGCTGAAGCGGCAGCGGATCGACCTCGAGCAGGTCTACGACTTCGTGGCCCTGCGGGTCCTCGTGAAGAGCGTGCCCGACTGCTACGCGGCCCTCGGCGTCCTCCACAACACGTGGCGCCCGGTGCCAGGGCGGATCAAGGACTTCATCGCCATGCCCCGGCCGAACGGCTACCAGTCGCTCCACACCTCGGTCATCTCGGAGGACGGGCACCCCTTCGAGGTGCAGATCCGCACCCACGAGATGCACCGCATCGCCGAGGAGGGCATCGCCGCGCACTGGAAGTACAAGGAGGGCCGCACCGGCGTCGACAAGGACGACCACGCCTTCTCGTGGCTGCGGCAGCTCCTCGAGTGGCAGCAGGAGGTCAAGGACCCTCACGAGTTCCTGAACTCCCTCAAGCTCGACCTCTACCCCGAGGAGGTGTACTGCTTCACCCCCAAGGGCGAGGTGAAGATGCTGCCCCGGGGCGCCTCGCCCATCGACTTCGCCTACTCCATCCACACCGAGGTCGGCCACCAGTGTGTGGGGGCGCGGGTGAACGGGAAGATGGTGCCCCTCCGCTACAAGCTCAAGAACGGGGACATCGTCGAGATCCTGACCTCGCCCGGCCACAAGCCGAGCCGCGACTGGCTGGGCTTCACCGTCACCAACAAGGCGAAGGCCAAGGTCCGCCACTACCTCAACACCACGGAGAAGCAGCAGGCCCTCGAGATCGGCCGCAAGCACCTCGAGCGCGAGCTCGGCCCGCTCACCTTCGTCGGCCACGACCCCCGCCCCGAGGTCTTCGACCAGTGCCTGGCCTGGAAGTCGGCCCAG
>JBGPQQ010000342.1:0-4603 GCA_041489115.1 Vicinamibacteria bacterium
CGCTTCGACTCTAGCTCCTCACCCGGTCGGGGGGCATGACGGTCGTCATGGGGCATCCGGCTGCCCGGTGACGAGCCCGGGCGGCAGTAGAGTAGCCACGCCGGGCCGCCTCGAAGGGCAACGGCAGGCGGAGGAGGATTTCGATGTCAGAGGACATGTCACGTCGCGGTTTCCTGGCCGGGCTCACGGTCGGAGGGACGGCGCTGGCCCTCGAGACGGCCGGCGCCGACGCCGTGGTGCAGCCGGTGAACCCCCGGGTGGAGGTCCCGCCCACGGGGGGAACGATCAAGATCCTCGTCGCGGCGAAGCTCGCCCCCGACGAGGTCGAGCGCATCCGCCGCGCGGGCCGGAACGTGGAGCTCGTCGTCCCGCGCGACGGCGCCGAGACCCTGGCCGCGGCGGAGGAGGCCGAGGTGATCCTGGGCGAGCCTCCCGCCGAAGCGATCCGGGCCGCGAGGAGGCTCAAGTGGGTGCAGCACTGGGCGGCCGGGGTCGAGAGGCTCCCCCGGGAGCTGATGCAGCACCCCTGCGTGCTCACGAACATGCAGCGGGTCTTCGCCCCCGTCATCGCCGAGACGGCCTTCGGCCTCCTGCTCGGCCTGACCCGCGGCCTCGTGCAGGCGTCGGTCCCGAACTTCCGGCTCCGCCAGTGGGAGCGCGGCGGCAGCGTTCCCCTCGACGACCTCTACCAGAAGACGCTGGGCGTCGTCGGCCTCGGCGGGATCGGCACCGAGGTCGCGCGCCGGGCCCACCACGGCTTCGGCATGAAGGTCCTGGCCGTCGACCCCAAGCCCATGCCGAAGCCCGAGTTCGTCGCCGAGCTGCGGGAGCCGGCCTGGCTCCCCGAGATGGTCCCGCAGGTGGACGTCCTCGTGAGCTGCGCCCCCCACACCCGGGAGACGGTGAAGCTCTTCGGCGAGGCCGTGTTCCGCGCCCTCCGGAAGACGGCCTACTTCATCAACGTCTCGCGGGGCGCGCTCGTCGACCAGGAGGCCCTGGCGCGGGCCCTGAAGGAGGGCTGGATCCGCGGGGCCGGGCTCGACGTCACCACCCCCGAGCCCCTTCCCCAGGACGATCCGCTCTGGGATTGCCCGAACCTGGTGATCACGCCGCACAACTCCGGCGCCGCCCCCGTCCGCCAGGTGCGCCTCGTGGCCCTCGTGGCCGAGAACGTGCGCCGCTACTCGACCGGACTGGCGCTCCTGAACGTGGTGGACAAGGAGCGGGGGTACTGAGAGCGCCTCAGTAGACGCGGAACACGAGCTCCAGGGCGATGCGGGCGCCCACCGGCGCGTCGCCGCGTCGCGCGGGCTCGAACCGCCAGAAGGGCAGGGCGCTCAGGACCGCGGTCTCGTGCGCGGGGTCGAGGGACGTCTTGATCTGCGGCCGGTGAAGCCTCCCATCGGTGCCGACGACCGCTTCGATCGCGACCAGCCGCTCGAAGCGCGGGCGCTTCTTGGGGGCGCGCGACAGGGCGTCGACGGACAGCAGCCGCTGCGGCCAGGCCACGGTCCCCCGGGCGAGCCTGCGCTCGCCGTCCTTCGCGTCCGGCATCGTGCTCGCCACCTCGGACGGCGCCTCCCCCGGCGGACGGTCGAAGGCGGTGCCCTTCGCCCGCAGGTAGGCTTCCGGCGTCAGCAGCACCTCGTCGATGCGCGCCGTCACCTCCGGGGTGACCGGCCCCGAGGGGAAGCCCGTGAGGACGAGCTGGAGGTCCGGCTCGAGGCGCTTGCAGCTCACGCGGCGCTCGCCCACCCTGGGCAGGCCCAGCGTCTCCAGCGCGAAGCGCGCCGCTCCCTTCTCGAAGACGACGCTTCGAACGCGCACGGCGACGTCGCAGTCGCCGGCCAGGCTCTCCCCGGCCTTGACCGTGAGCGCCCGCACGTCCCCCCTGTGGGGCAGCACGCGCAACGCGCCCTCGTAGGGGCGGAGCAGGTCGGGCAGGGGCGCCGGGACTGCCGGAGGGGCCTTGGGGCCCGCGGTCTTGCACGCCGGCGCGAGGAGGCCGAGGAGGAGGAGGCCGTAAAGCGAGCGTTTCATACGCCCATTGTACGACCCGCCCTGCCCGTTCAGCGGAAGTTCTCGATCATCATGAGCCCGAAGTCCAGCACCTTCGCCGTGCCCTCGGCCTTCACAACCGCGCGCCTCCGGCCTCCACCCGTCCCGCGGCCTACGACTCCCGCCGCAGCAGGTCGCGAAGAGCCTCCTCGTGAGTGGCCAGGAACAGGCGGTCCTTGGACCGTCCGGCGGCGGCTTTCGACTCGACGATGTGGCGCAGGCGCGCGACCGGGACGTCGACCCCCTCGGCTCGGAACAGCCGTCGCTCCCGCCATACCGTCTCGAAGTCGAATCCGCTCATGGTGAGCGTCAGGTCGACATCCAGGGTGCGTCCGTCCGTCGCCCGAACCAGGGCCCGGGTGTCGACGACGCGCCGGGCGAGAGCGGGGTCACGGGGCTCGTCGAGGGGCTCATCCCCGCACCAGAGGGCTAAGCCCGCCTGTTCGCACACGCGCCACGTCCGCAGAACGTCGTCGGGATCGAGGGGCAGCAACAGATCGTAGTCCTGAGTCGTGAAGATCGTGCTTGCCGATCGGGCCCAGAAGTTCGCGCCCCAGACACCGATGAGCACAAACCGCACGCGGGCAGCGTGAAGTCCGGCCACGAGGCCCGTGAAGGGGTCCACGTCAGGTCAGAAGCTCGACGCGCGCCAGGAGCTGCTTCGCGCGACGCGCCGTCTCCACGACCCACGTCTTGTCGGCCCCGGGTGCCGCCTCCGGACGTTCCTCGAGCCGCTCGATGGCGCGGAGGTAGGCCGGATCGAGCGCCACGGGGCCGGCGGCCGACAGGGTCCGGCGGGCGTCCTCGAAGATCCTGTCGAGCTTCTCGTCCACGGCCCTATGGTAGCGCGTCCCGCCGTGGGATCCCGTTGGCCGCGTCAATGGGGCCCGATCACCTCGTACGGCCCGAGCTTCGTCCCGGCAGCGAGGCTCATGAGAAGCCTAGCGGAAGTTCTCGATCATGATGAGGTCCGAGGCCAGCGTGCTCCGTCCCCACAGGACGCTGCGACCATCTTCGGACGCGCTCACGCCGGCCACCCACGCGCCCTCGATGGTGGCGACCGGCCGGTCCTGCCCCGTCGCTGCGTCCCAGAGTCGCAGGACGCGCTGAGAGGGGTTGGGAACACCCGGTGGGGTGCAGTCCACGTGGAAGACCCCCTGCGGCCCGACGGTGTAGTTCAGCACATCGACGCACCGGACGATCGTTCGCTCGTCGCCACCGCCCGTCGGTCGGGCGAGGAGCGCGGCGCTCTGGCAGCCCCTCACGTAGTAGAGGGTCCGGCCGTCGCGGCTCTCGAAAGGCGCACAGCCGCCCTCCCGCGTCACTTGCTCTTCCCCTTGACCCGTCGCCGAGGCCCGCCACACCTCGTGGCGGCCGGAGCGGTTCGAGCTGAAGTAGATCCAGCGGCCGTCGCGCGACCAGCTCGGGATGATCTCGTCGGCGGGATCGTGCGTGACCTGGCGCAGACCCGAGCCATCGATCCGGATCGTCCAGATGTCGCCGCGCCCGTTCTCCGTATACGAGTCGAAGGCGATCGAACGCCCGTCGGGCGACCAGCGGGGCGATCCCTGGCTGCGCCCCGGGCCGTGTGTGAGGCGAGTGGGATTCGAGCCGTCGGCGTCCGTCAGCCAGATCTCGTCCTTCTCGCCCGATCGACCCGATCCGAAGGCGATCCGCAGGCCGTCCGGAGAGTACTGCGGAAACATGTCGTTGAACGTCGACTCGATGACGGGCGCCGGAGGAGAGCCGAGCCGCACGCGCCAGACGTCGACGTCCCAGAGGCTGCGGGTGAACGCGAGACGGTCCCGGCCGCGGGCCGTCGACGGCCACAGGGAGCCGCGGCTAGCCAGCTCCACACGGTCCGGAGGAGTCCCTCCGTCGGCGCGCACGCGCCACAGGTACGGGTTCGGTATCGCGTTGACACCGTAAACGATCGAGCGGCCGTCCCGCGTCCACGCCACCCCCTGGACCCAGCCCCCCTGGTGGGTCAGACGCTGCGTTTCCGCTCGCGGGCGAAGCTGGTTGTCGAGGGCCTGCACGTGGATGTCGCAGGCGGCTACACCCGTACCGCTGCCCTCGCAGGCGGCATACGCGAGGGCCCGACCGTCCGGTGAGAGCGCCGGGCAGACGTCGAACGCCAGCGGCCTGGGGAACGTCACCGCACGGCTCTCGCCGGTCGCGGCGGAGATCAGGTAGATGCCGCCCGGCGGCTCGGCGTTCGTGTGGGCTCTCGCCGCGGCGAGCCAGCGCCCGTCCGGCGACCACGAGAGCTGACCCCCCGCCGGGAAGTCGAGTAGTCGGCGCTCCGCGCCGCCGAGCGGAGAAACGAGGTAGATGGCGCCGCCGGCAAAGCCGTCGTTCGACGTGGCGCGCACGAAGGCGACCTGCGTCCCGTCCGGAGACCAGGCAGGCGATCCGTCCGTCGCCGGGTCGGTCGTGAGCCGCCGCGCCTCGGCCTCGCCCACGAGCTTCAACCAGATGTCGACGTTGTCGCCCCTCTCGCCCGTCGAGGAGAAGGTGATCTGCGTGCCGTCGGGCGAGAAGC
>JBGPQQ010000343.1:0-4598 GCA_041489115.1 Vicinamibacteria bacterium
AGCGCGGGCCGGCCGTCCCCGGCCCTCATCTCGACGGGCGCTCCGTCGGCCAGCCGGTAGGCTCGCTTGACCGCGTTCTTCATCGCGGGCAGCGCGAACGGCACACGCGGCTCCTGGAAGAACGTGAAGTAGAGCCGGCCCGGCTTCGTGGTCACGCGCCACTCGTTGCTCGACAGGAAGAACGGGTTCCCCCGCAGGTCCTTCGCCCCACGCGCGCTCGGCTCGCCCAGCTCGTCGCCGAAGGGTGTCGGCCCGGCGCCGTACACGGCCTCGCCGTTCGTCTTCAGCCAGCGGCCCACCGTGCGCAGCACGTCCTGGCTCGGGGCCGGGATCGTCCCGTCCGCCATGGGGCCGACGTTGAGGAGGTAGTTGCCGCCCTTGCTGACGATGTCGACGAGCTTGAACGTGACATCGCCGGGCGACTTCCAGTCGTGGTCGTCCTTCCTGTAGCCCCACGTGTGGTTGATCGTGGCCGGCGTCTCCCAGGCCTCGCCGCCGACGAGCGAGGGGATCACGTTGTCGCCGGTCGAGACGTAGTCGCCGGCCGCGCCGAGGCGCCCGTCGATCAGCGTGTCGGGCTGCAGCGAGCGCACGATGTCGGCGAAGCGCTGCGCCCGCTCCGGCGTCATCATCCGCGGCGTGTCGAACCACACGAGGGCGACGGGGCCGTAGCCCGTCAGCAGCTCGCGGACCTGCGGCTCGGCCTTGTCCCGCAGGTAACGGTCGAAGTCCTTCTTCTCGTCCGGCCCGAAGTCCCAGGTGTTGCCGGCCCCGTCCGGCTCGTGCCAGTCCTGCGCCTGTGAGTAGTAGAAGCCGAGGCGGATCCCGCGCCGGCGGCACGCCCCGGCCAGCTCCTTCAGCACGTCGCGCTTGAAGGGCGTCGCGTCCACCACGTCGTAGCGGCTCACCTTCGAGTCGAAGAGCGCGAACCCGTCGTGGTGCTTCGAGGTGATCACCACGTACTTCATGCCCGCGTCTTCGGCGAGGCGGGCCCACGCGTCGGCGTCGAACTTCACGGGGTTGAACCGGGCGGCGAGCGCCTCGTACTCGCGCACGGGGATCTTCGCCCGGTTCATGATCCACTCGCCGATCCCGGAGACGGCCTTGCCCTTCCACTCCCCCGCGGGGATCGCGTAGAGCCCCCAGTGGATGAAGAGGCCGAACTTCGCCTCGCGGAACCACTGCAGGCGGGCCTCTCGCGCGGGGTCGGGCGGGGAGGCGGCGGGGCGCTCCTGCGCCCCGGCGGGCGCGCACAGGCAGGCGGACAGTACGACGGCGGCGTGGAGACGACAGCGCACAAGGCTCACGGTGGCACCTCGATCCCGGCGCGGACCGGTCGATTCTAGACCAGCCGCCCGGCGCCGCTATCGTCCCATCCAGCCACCGTCCACGACGAGGACGTGGCCGTGGACGTAGTCCGAGGCGGCCGAGGCGAGGAAGACGGCCGGGCCGACGATGTCGGCCGGCTCGCCCCAGCGGCCGGCCGGGATGCGCTCCAGGATCTGGCGGCTGCGCGTGGCGTCCTTCTGCAGCGCCGCCGTGTTGTCCGTCCGCATGTAGCCCGGCGCGATCGCGTTGACGTTGACCCCGCGGCCGGCCCACTCGTTGGCGAGCGCCTTGGTGAGCTGCGCGACCCCGCCCTTCGAGGCGGCGTAGGCGGGGACGGTGATGCCCCCCTGGAAGGAGAGCAGGGAGGCGACGTTCACGATCTTGCCGCGACCCTTCGCCAGCATGTGCCGGCCGGCGGCGCGGCAGGCGCGGAAGACGCCGTGCAGGTTCACGTCGACGACGGCGAGCCAGTCCTCGTCGCTGGTCTCGGCCGCCGGCGCGCGCCGGATCGTGCCGGCGTTGTTGACGAGCGCGTCGAGCCCGCCGAGGCCCGCGAGCGTCTCGCGCACGAGCCGGTCCGGCACCGCCGGGTCGGCCATGTCACCCACGACCGGGAGGGCCCGCCGGCCGAGCGCGCGGACGCGCGCGCAGGTCTCCTCGGGCGAGCGCGTGCTGCCGTGCACGGCCACGTCGGCCCCGGCCTCCGCGAGGCCGACCGCGATTGCGGCGCCCAGGCCGCGCGAGGAGCCGGTGACGAGCGCCACGCGGCCGTGGAGCGAGAAGGCCCCGCTCACTTCGTGGCCCGCCCGAGATCGAGGCCCGAGCCGCCCGCCGAGTACTCCGGCTGGACGTTGACGACTCCGAACTGGCGGTCGACGCCCTCGCGGTGCGCGGCCATCATCCAGAGGAAGTTGATCGAGCCGCCGGGGGCCGACACGTTCGGGTGGTAGCCGTGCGGCATGAGCACGACGTCGCCCTCGTGCACGATGACCGCCAGCTCCGGCGCCGTGGGGTCGGTGTAGACGAGCTGGATGCCCCAGGACGGCGCCGGCATGTCGATGTAGAGGTACGCCTCCTCCAGCATCTCGGCGTGCTCGTGGGGCGGCCAGGACGTCCAGTTGCCCGGCGTGCTGAACGTCACGCCGGCGAGGATGCGGCCGGCCTCCACGTTCTTCCCGATGAGGATGTTCAGCTGCCGCTCGGTCGGCGGCGCTCCGGCCTTGAAGTGCAGGCCGGGATCCTCCTGGACGTCCTTCCAGGCGACGAACTGCAGCGGGTAGGTGCGCTCCACGGGCGCCGCCACCTCGGCGAGGTCGCAGCCCTCCGTCCCCGGCCGGACTTCAATCTCGGAGTCGCGAGGCACGTAGAGCGCGTCGTACGGGGCCATCGCGAACGCGCTCCCTCCGGTCCTCACCTCGGCCCGCCCCCCGAGCGCGATGAGCCCGGTCTCGAGCCGTCCCGTCGGGAAGCGCAGGGGCGCGTCGCCCTTCTCCAGCGCGATGCGGCCGTAGTGCAGCTGCCGGGCCGCGGTGGTGACGGGGTCGAGGGACCGCGTGCGGCCCTTGTGCGCGTGCGTCCCGCGCACCACGCATCTTTCGAGTGTCAGCCTCGCGCTCATGGTCGCTCCTCTCTCTTCATCGCGGCCGCACCTCGACCACGAGCGGCGAGCGCAGACGCGCGGCGAAGGCGTCGAGGTACCGGTCCCACGCGGCGACGTCGGGGAAGTCGCCGCTGCGGTCCCAGCCGGAGCCCGCGTACCAGGTCGCGGGCTGACCCTTCGGCGTCCGCGCCACCAGGAGCTGGTTGCCGCCCTCCTCCCGCGCGTCCACGATCGCCGCCGGGTCGACGACCAGCCCGCAGCCGAGCCAGCCGTCCTCGCCGTAGCGGTCCTGGTGCTCCCACGTCCGCACGATCCCGCGCTCGCGCTCGACCCGCGGCACGACGCCCCCGGCCTTTCGGATGCCGGCGGCCCACGTGACCGGGCCGTCGCCGCTCGTCGCGTAGACGCTCTCGAATCGGTTGAAGTGGCTTCCCGCGTCGAGGGTGACGCGCTTCACCTCGGTGACCTTCAGCCCCGGCTTCTCCCACTCGGGGTAGGAGACCTCGAAGACCACCCGGAGGGGGCCGCTCGCGAGCACGCGCGACGAGCGGAAGTTCTTCGAGACGGCGAGCGCCCCGTCGATCACGAGCCCGCTGCCGCCGCAGCCGCGAGTCTTCCCGGCGGGGTAGAAGTCCCCCCCTTCGCCGTGGTCGCGGTGGTAGTCGTCCACGAGGTACCAGTCGTTCAGCACGAGCCGGCTCGTGCGCTTGCTCCACGTGTCCACCGCGCTGCTCGTGAGCGGCTCCTTCTCGAAGGTCTCGAGGGCCTCGCCGTAGAGGCGGAAGGCGACCCGGTCGTTCTCCCAGGCGAAGTCGTCGTGGCGCTCGCGCACGAAGCGGGCGTACACGCGGTAGTCCTCGCGGTGCGGCTTTCGCGGCTCGGCCCGGGAGAGCACGAACTCCCGCGTCTCCCCCGGCGCGAAGTCGGCCTGGAAGACGAGCCGGTCGAAGGTGTCGTCGCCGTTCTCGTCGACCGCCTGCGCGAGGACTTCGTGGCCCGTCCTGGCGTCGGTGACGGTGAGACGCGCGAGGTCCGCCGCTCCCACCCGCCCGGCGAGGGCGGCGGCCGTCACCTCCACCGTCTGCGACGGCCGGGCGGTGTCGAGGGCATTCCTCACGCGCAGCCGGAGAGAGGCGTCCTGGCCGCTCGCGAGAGTGGCGGGGAGGAGGACGAGGGTCACGGCGGCGATCGTTCTCATCGTTCGCATCTCCGGCCGGACACGGGGGGATCACGGCGTGACGGGGATGGTCACCTCGTCAAGAGTTGGTCCGACCAAAAGAGGGGGCGTGAGTGGCCTCGACCCTCCCGGGCCGGACTTCGCGTAGCGTGTTTCGAGCGTCATTTGCTGGTTCTCCGGTGGATCGGGCTTCGCGGTCGTCGGTTGGAGTTTGTGACGCCAGGTGCGAGACTGTCAAGAGATTGTCTTACCAATCAGGTCCGAACGACGGCGGCCGGGTCAGGGCCGGGCGGTCGGGTCCCAGCCGTCCGTTCCCGCGAGGAACGGCCCCAGGGCGAAACGGTCGGCCTCTCCTCCGGCCAGGGCCTTCGCGTGGGGGCTGCGCTCCCCGGGACGGGCGCCCGGCCCCGACGAGCCTCGCTCGGCGAAGAAGGCGGTCTCGAGCCTCTTCGTCTCGCCGGGATGCCACTCCCGCCAGCCCGCGGGCTCCAC